>CAIYMY010000203.1 GCA_903927465.1 uncultured Rhodospirillales bacterium
GAACGCTTTGGCGTGCCCATGTTCATGGGGCCAGCAGCGCGGCAATATCTTTCCATGGCTTTGGCCATGGGTTCCGGGCCAGAGGATTTCGTTTCCACCATTCAGCATATGGAAAAACTGGCAGGCGTTGAAGTGCGCGCCACGCCCAAGGAAGCAGGCAAGTAACGCCACCAGAAGCATCGCTGCAGGAGGAAGCAAAAATGGAATTCGGCATTCTGATGACCAGCCACCCCAACCCGGTGGAAGAACCCTATCCGCATCAGGGCGTCACTGCGCGCACCACTGAGGAAATCCTGCGCGCCGAAGCGCTGGGGTATGATACGGCCTGGATCGCGGAGCATCACTTCAGTACGACTTACGGCATTATGCCGGATTGCTTTGTGTATATGTCCTACCTCGCGGCACGCACCAGCCGCATCAAGCTCGCTGCCGGCGTGATTACGCTGCCGCTTTATGACCCGATCCGCGTGGTAGAAAATACGGCTTTCGTGGATGTGCTTTCCAATGGCCGCGTGATGCTGGGCCTGGGCAGTGGTTACCGGCCTTATGAATTTGAAGGCCTCGGCAAGGATTTTGAAGCGCGGCGCGATATTGTAGAAGAAAGCGTCAAGCTGATTTTTGATGGCTTCCACCGCCGGCGTTGGACGCATGACGGCAAATTCTTCAAGGGCAAGGTGGAAGGGCAATATGAAATGCTGCCCGTGCCGGTCCAGCTTCCGCATCCGCCGCTTTATATGGCGGGCGGGACGGATCGTTCTATCGCCTATGCCGGGCGCAATGGCTTCGGGCTGATGCTGAGCACTCTACCTGGGATTGAAACTCTTTCCGCGCAAGCCAAGATTTATCGCGAAGCGCTTGCCACCGCGCCATCGCCGCAGCGCGATAATCCGGCAGCCGGTCATATTGATATCGCGCGCATGGTCTATGTGGCGGAAACCGATGAACAGGCGCGGGCTGATACGGAAGACCACATCCTGCACCATATCGGCAATTTCAACAGCTCTGGCACCAGCGGATACCTTGGTTCAGTATCTGAGAAAGGCCAGGCGCTGGATTACGGGGTGCTGGCCGAAACCACGCTGCTACATGGCAGCCCAACCACGGTGATTGCGAAGCTCCGCGCCCTGCAGGCACGGACGGGCATGACCAGCCTGCTGCTGCATTACCCGCCCTATTACGGGCATGAGAAAATCCTCCGCAGCCTGACGCTTTTCGCCCAGCATGTGATCCCGGCTTTCCGCCCACCGGCCAGCCGGATAGCCGCTGAATAGGCATGGATTTTAGCCGACGCCTGGGGTATGGAGCGCGCGCCTCAGGCTTCGAAAAGCCAACAGGGAAAAGAAGGGAAACACCATGACTATTGAAAGACGTTCAGTCCTGACCGCTGCAGGCGGTGCAGCAGCCCTTGGTGGCCTGCCATGGCGCAGCGCGAAAGCGCAAGCCGCCAATACCGTCAAAATCGGCATCTTGACCGATATGTCCGGCACTTTCCGCGACATCAATGGCCCGACCACCGTCGCTTGCGCGCGTCTTGCGGTGCAGGAATTCGGCCAGCGCGGCTTCAACGTGGAAACCGTTGTGGCGGACCACCAGAACCGCCCCGATGTCGCCTTGAATATCGCGCGCCAATGGTATGACCGTGACGGCGTGGACATGACGCTGAGCCTGGCTGCTTCATCCGTGGCGCTGGCGGTTGCGGAACTCACGCGTGAGAAGAATAAGGTCGCCATCCCGACCTCTACCGCCACATCGGATATGACTGGCCGTGCTTGCACGCCGAATACGGTGCATTGGGCCTATGACACTTACATGCTCGCCAAGTCCACCGGCGGTGCGACAGTGCGCGCTGGCGGCGATACCTGGTTCTTCATCACAGCCGATTATGCCTTTGGGCATTCGCTGGAACGCGATACTACGGCTTTTGTGCAGGCCGCAGGGGGGCGCGTGGTTGGTTCCGTGCGTACACCTTTCCCGGGCACAACCGATTTCTCATCCTATCTGCTGCAAGCGCAGGCTTCGCGCGCGAAGGTGATCGGTTTTGCCAATGCGGGGACGGATACCATCAACTGCATCAAGCAGGCGGCGGAATTCGGCATTACGCGGCGCGGCACCAAGCTTGCTTCCATGCTCATGTTCCTGCCGGATGTGCATGCGCTTGGTCTGCAAACTGCCCAAGGGCTTGTTTGCACCGAAACCTTCTATTGGGATTTGAATGACCGCACGCGCGCCTTCTTCCGCCGCGCGCAGGCGGTGGCCGGCCAGGTTGCCGTTGGCATGAGCCATGCCGGCGATTATTCCGGAACGCTACATTATCTGAAGGCTGTTGCTGATCTTGGCGTGCAGGCGGCGAAGGCGAGTGGCCTTGCCACGGTGCAGCGCATGAAGGCGCTGCCGACGGATGATGACGCCTTCGGTCAAGGCACGATTCGTGCCGATGGGCGGAAGATGCACCCGGCCTATTTGTTCGAGGTGAAGAAGCCCGAAGAAAGCCGCGGGCCGTTTGATTACTACAAGCTGCTACAGACAACGGCAGCCGATGATGCCTTCCGTCCGATCGCTGATGGTGGCTGCGCTTTCGTCCGTAGCTGATACAACGCGCGTGGGGCGGTAGTGTGCCGCCCCACGCCTTTTCCCCCCGGCAAGGCTTTCCTTCTGGCTTATCCGGGTTATGCTTTTCCCTAGTCGGAAAAACATGACAGGAGGAAATGCCATGACAATTGAAAGACGCTCCATTTTCGCAGCAACCGGTGCGGCGACTTTGGGCGGTTTGCCTTGGCGCAGCGCGCGCGCCCAGGCGGCCAATACCATCAAGATCGGCCTGCTTTCGGATATGTCCGGGCCATACCGTGATATCAATGGCCCTGTTTCACTGGCGGCGACGCGCCTCGCCATTCAGGAATTTGGCGCGCGCGGCTTTCAGGTGGAAATGATTTCCGCCGACCACCAAAACCGCCCCGATGTTGCGCTGAATATCGCGCGGCAATGGTATGATCGTGACGGTGTGGACATGATCCTCAATCTGGCAGCGTCATCCGTGGCGTTGGCGGTTGCGGAACTCACGCGGGAAAAGAACAAGGTCACGATCGCGACATCCACCGCGTCATCAGATATGACAGGTCGTGCCTGTACGCCCAATAGCCTGCATTGGTCCTATGATACCTACATGGTGAGCAAATCCACCGGCGGCGCGGCAGTGCGCGCTGGCGGTGACACCTGGTTCTTTATCACGGCTGACTATGCCTTCGGTCATGCTTTGGAACGCGATACCGCGAATTTTGTGCGGAGTGCTGGCGGGCGCGTGGTTGGGCAGGTGCGCACACCCTTTCCGGGCACGACGGATTTCTCATCCTATCTGCTGCAGGCTCAGGCTTCGCGTGCGAAGGTGATTGGGTTGGCGAATGCTGGCACAGATACGATCAATTGCGTGAAGCAGGCGGCCGAATTCGGCATTATGCGTCGCGGTATCAAATTGGCGTCAATGCTGATGGTGCTGCCGGATGTGCATGCGCTTGGTTTGGAAGCGGCCGGCGGTACCATTTGCACTGAAAGCTTCTATTGGGATTTGAATGATCGCACGCGTTCGCTGGTGCGTCGGGTGCATGCAATATCAGGCCCCGCCGCCATGGGCATGAGCCATGCTGGCGATTATTCCGGAACCCTGCATTATTTGAAGGCTGCCGCGAGTGTTGGCATTCAAACCGCGAAGGCAAGTGGTGCGGATGTTGTGGCGCGCATGAAGGCCATGCCAACAGATGATGATGCCTTTGGCCCTGGCTCTATCCGCGCCGATGGCCGCAAAATCCACCCGGCCTATCTTTTCGAGGTGAAGCGCCCAGAAGAAAGCAAGGGTCCCTTTGATTACTACAAGCTGCTGGAAACCACCCCGGCGGAGGAGGCGTTTCGCCCCCTCGCGGAAGGTGGTTGTCCCATGATCCGTAGCTAAGCCAAGCCGCCTGGGCCGGCGATTTGCCGGCCCTTGCGTTCTTCAGGCTTTCGGCAGTGGCGGCAGCGGCGTTGCCTCTGGCGGGATTTGCACTTCTCCCACATTCAGCGTCATCGATACCGTCACGTAATATCCACTTACCGCAATCAAATCGACCACACCCTGTTCGCCGAAGCGCGCCGCGGTGGCGGCGAAAGTGGCGTCGGATACGCCGTGGTCGCGGTGCAGTTCAGTGCAAAATTCATAGACCAGGCGTTGATCTTCTGTCATGTCAGCGGGGCGGCGACCTTCGGCAAGGTCAGCCGCAATCGCGGGCGGCAAGCCGGCCTTCATCGCCATGGCGTGATGCGCATACCATTCATATTGGCTGGTCCAGACCCGCGCTGTGACCAGAATGGCGAATTCATTCAAATCGGCGGGGATGGAGCTGTTGAAGCGCAGATATTCGCCGACCTTCTGCATCCTGTCGGCAAATACCGGGCTGCGGAGCCAGGCATTGAAGGGGCCGCGCAAGCCGCCGCGTGGGCCTTTGATGATGCCCTCAGCCGCGGCGCGCTGCTCCGCACTCATGCTCTCGGGCGTCAATTCGGGGAAGCGCTGTTTCTTGGGCGTGCTCATGCTTGTTTCCTCGTCTTCATTGCTGCCGAAAGCGGCGCGCCTCGGCGGATGAGGCAGGCTAGACAGCGCCAGGGGGGCGGGCAAGCCAGTGCATACTTGCCGGGGCGGGGTGCTTTGGTTAGCGTGTCTCCTAGACACAGCGTTCCCCAAGGCATTCCGGGGCCAGCACCAAGCCGGATGGAGAAGCACCATGCATGATATCGTGATTCGCGGCGGCACCATTGTGGATGGGCTCGGCACGCCGCGTTACACCGGTGATGTCGCGATTGATGGCGACCGCATCACGCAAGTTGGCGGCAAGGCTGGGCCGGCGCGGCGCGATGTTTCAGCCGAAGGCCGGCTGGTGACGCCTGGCTGGGTGGATGTGCATACGCATTATGATGGCCAGGCCACTTGGGACCCGATGCTCGCACCTTCTTCCTGGCATGGTGTGACGACGCTGCTTTTCGGGAATTGCGGCGTGGGCTTTGCGCCGGTGCAGAAAAGCCACCACCAGGCGCTGATTGATCTGATGGAAGGCGTGGAAGACATCCCCGGCATTACGCTGACCGAAGGGCTTAAATGGAATTGGGAAAGCTTCCCCGAATATCTTGACGCTTTGGAAGCCATGCCGCGCACGCTGAACATTGGTGCGCAGCTCGCGCATCATCCCTTGCGCGTTTACGTGATGGGTGACCGCGGGTTGAATCGGGAAAACGCGACAGGCGATGATATTGAAGCCATGGCGCGACTGACTCAGGAAGCGCTGGAAGCCGGCGCCTTCGGCTTCACCACATCGCGCACGGATCAGCACAAGACCCTGGCCGGTGATCTGGTGCCGGGCCGCTATGCGGAAGAAGAGGAATTGCTCGCCATCGGTCGCGCCATGGGCAAGGCCGGGCGCGGCACTTTCGGCATGTTGAGCGATTTTGAGGATGAGGCGGCGGAATTCCGCTGGCTGAGAGAAGTGGCGAAATCCACCAAGCGCCCGGTTTGGTTCCTGCTGACGGATCGCGCCTATGATCCGCAGCGGTGGAGGCGCCTGATGCAGGGCGTGCATGATGCGCGCGCCGAGGGGCTGAGCCTGGCCGCGCAGGTTGCGGGGCGCACGGTGGGGTTGATTTTGGGGCTGACGACCTCGCTCAATCCCTTTGCCTTGCGTGAAAGCTTTGCGGCGCTGGCGGGGCTGCCGCCGGCCGAGCAATTGGCGCGGCTGCGTGATCCTGAAACGCGGCGCAAAATCCTCTCCGAAGAAGCATCGAAGCGGTTGCTCGATGTGCTGCCGCCATTGTCGCGCCAGATCGCGACGCGTTGGGACAATATGTTCGAATTGGGCGATCCGCCGGATTATGAACCGCCGCGGGAGCGCAGCATTGCAGCACTTGCCGCCAAAGCCGGGCAGGATCCGGCTACCTATTGCTATGACTTTTTGGTGGGCGCTGATGGCGAGCGGATGCTCTATTTCCCGGTCACGAATTACGTGACGGGTGATCTTTCTGTCGTGCGTGAAATGAATATGGATAAGGCGACCGTGCTTGGCCTTTCCGATGGCGGTGCGCATTGCGGCGTGATTTGCGATGCCTCCACGCCAAGCTTCATGCTGACGCATTGGGCGCGGGATCGGAAGCGCGGCGAGGGCCTGCCCTTGGAATTCGTGGTGAAGCGCCAAACCAGTGAGACAGCAGATTTCTTCGGCCTTAAGGATCGTGGCCGGCTGGCGCCCGGTGCGATGGCCGATGTGAACATCATCAATTTCGATGCGCTGCGCTTGTATCACCCTGAGATGATCTATGATCTGCCAGCGGGTGGGCGGCGTTTAGTGCAGCGCGTTGATGGCTATGACATGACGCTGGTTGCCGGCAAGCCCATTCGCGAAGCTGGCCATGATACGGGCGCCCTGCCGGGCAAGTTGCTCCGCGCCACAAGCTGAAGGGCAGCGCTGTGATTGGGGCGAAGCTGAAGCGCCGCGGCCTTTTGGCTGGTGTTGGCGCCATGGTCGCGGCGCCGCATTTGGCGCGTGCAGCCTGGCCGGAAAGGCCGTTGCAATTGATCGTGCCTTTTGCGGCTGGTGGCGGCACAGACATTTCAGCGCGCACCATGGCGCAATTCCTGGAACGCGAATTGGGCCAGCCTGTGGTCGTGCAGAACCGTCCTGGTGCAGGCGGTGAAATCGGGCTTTCTGCCATCGCTGATGCGCGGCCCGATGGCTACACCATCGGTATCATCAATACGCCGGGCATTGTGACCATTCCGATTGAAAGATCACCACGTTGGTCCTTGGCGAGTTTCACTTTTATTGCCGGCGTGGTGGAAGACCCGACGACTTTCGCCGTGCATCCTGAAAGCCCAATGCGCAGTATTGCCGATCTGGTTGCCGCAGCCAGGGCAAAGCCGGGGGAAGTGACTATTGGCACGCAAGGCGTTGGGTCAGCAGGGCATATCAGCGCGCTGTTGCTAGAACAGGCGGCGGGCATTCGCTTTGAAGCCGTAAGCTATGCCGGTTCAGCCCCTGCGGCGGTAGCGTTGATGCGCAGAGATATTCAAGTAACCACCGCAAGTCTGGGCGAAAGCCTGACCTTCGCGCAGCAACAGCCCTGGCGCGTTTTGGGGTTAATGTCCTCCACAAGGTCAGAATTCGCGCGGGATGTGCCAACCTTCAAGGAAGCGGGTTACGATATTCGCGGTGGTTCACTGCGCGGCATTGGCGCACCGCGCGGCCTGGCGGAAGACGTGGTGCGTCGCCTTTCCTCAGCGATTGGCGCCGTGCTGCGCCATCCGGAATTTCGTGAGGCCAGCGCGCGAACCTTCCAGCCGCTGCGTTTTCTGGATAGTGCCGAATATGTGGAGTATCTGCGGGAAGCGGATGCGGCGCATCGCGCGCTATGGCGCCTGCGGCCCTGGAATAGCTGAAGCTTCTGGGCTTACGTCAGCCGGTAAGTGCTTGGCATTTCATCCTTGAGCGCCACGCCAGTGGCACCAAGCTTGCGTGCTTCGGCCAATAGCCACAGCGCCTTGGCTGCGGCGAAATCAGCGCTGAGCCCGCCAGGGCGGATATTGCTGATACAATTTCGCATGGCGTCATTGCTGCCGCGCCGTGCCGCCCAGGTGATGTAAAGCCCCATGCTGTCGGTCGCGGAAAGCCCGGGTCTTTCGCCGATCAGCACTACAATTGCTGCGGCTTCGATTGCTTCCGCCACATCATCGCCAAGCGCGACGCGCGCCTGTTCGGCGATGATGATGGGGCCAGGCGTAAAGCCCGCCTTGCTGAGCGCTGGCACCAATACGTTGAGCAGTGCAGGCGCCTGTTGCTGCACACCGCTGGCGCAAAGCCCATCCGCGATCACCAGCGCAATGCTGCCTGGTGCCTTTGGCAGAACAGTGCCTTCCGGCAGGCGGCGGCCAAGATCAGGGCGGAGCAAAAAGCGTCGGCGTTCTTCCGCCTGGCTTGTCACGCGTTGAATGGGCAGACTAAGGAGCAAAAGTTCTTCTTCAAGCTTTGCCGTATCCAGCTTGGACCAGACCGCATCGCGCGCCCGCGCATGTGCCTCCTGAAAATCCAGATGCGCGGCTGTGGGCAGCGCATTACCAGCGCGGCCAAGCGCCACGCGCGCATCAGTGAAGCGGCGCAGATCGCGCCATTTGCTGGGCGTGTTCATGCAAGACCGATCAGCGCGGGTGACAGGCGCGCAGGGATCGCATCCGTCGTGCTGCCAATGCCCATGCGGTTCAGCCAATCCTCAAATTCCGGGGCGGGGCGTTTGCCGAGTGCGGCGCGGGCATAAAGCCCATCATGGAAGGAGGTGGATTGATAAGCGAGCATGACATCATCTGCCCCCGGCACGCCCATGACGTAAGTGACGCCCGCAGCAGCAAGGCATGTCAGCAGCGCATCCATATCATCCTGATCCGCTTCCGCATGGTTGGTGTAGCAAACATCAACCCCCATCGGCAGGCCAAGCAGCTTGCCGCAGAAATGATCTTCCAACCCCGCACGCAAAATCTGCTTGCCATCAAACAAATATTCCGGACCGATGAAGCCCACCACAGAGTTTACCAGCAGTGGCGAAAAGCGCCGCGCCACGGCATAGGCACGTGCTTCCAAGGTTTGTTGATCCACGCCGTGATGCGCATCAGCACTCAGCGCGCTGCCCTGGCCGGTTTCGAAATACATGACATTCTGCCCAAGGCTGCCGCGCTTGAGCGACAACGCCTGTTCATGCGCTTCCGCCAATAGCGCCAAGTCAACGCCGAAGGAACGATTAACGCCTTCCGTACCGCCGATGGATTGAAACACCAGATCAACCGGCGCGCCCATATCCATGGCGCGCATCGTGGTGGTGACATGTGCCAGCACGCAGCTTTGCGTTGGGATATCATACGCCAAGCGCAGCCGGTCCAGCATATCGAGAATCCGCAGCACCGCTTCTACGTTGTCAGTTGCGGGATTGACGCCAATCACCGCATCGCCAGCGCCGAGCAATAGCCCATCAAGCGTGGCGGCAGCGATGCCGCGTGGATCATCGGTGGGGTGATTGGGTTGCAGGCGGATGGAAAGCCGCCCTTTGAGGCCGATGGTATTGCGAAAGCGCGTGACATTCTCGCATTTCGCCGCGACCGTAATCAGATCTGCCGCGCGCATGATTTTGGACGTTGCCGCCACCATTTCTGGCATCAGGCCCGGGGCCAGCGCCGCAAGGGTTGCGCTATCGGCGGCATCGGCCAGCAGCCAATCGCGAAAGCCGCCGATCGTCAGGCTGCGGATCGGGGCGAAGGCTGCCTTGTTATGGCTGTCCTGGATCAGCCGCGTCACCTCATCATCCTCATAAGGGACCACGCTTTCCGAAAGGAAATGCGCGAGCGGCAAATCAGCCAAGGCGCGTTGCGCGGCAATGCGTTCCTCAGCAGTTTCCGCGGCAACGCCGGCCAGGGCATCGCCGGACCGAAAGGGCGTGGCGCGCGCAAGCAGCGTCTTCAGATCGGGGAAGACATAGCGCGTTGTGCCGATATGCTGCGCGAAGGCCATGCTCATCCTGGGGTTGGGGGCTGAAGCTTTCGCAATATACCGCGAAGGCGCGCGGGATTCGAGCGGGAAACTGCGCTTCGCACCCGACATGACAGGCGTGGTCCCTAGCGATACAGTGACCATGGGTGCAGGAGATTTGACATGCGTATTGCGGTGATGGGGACGGGCGGTGTTGGCGGTGGTTTCGGCGCGGCCCTGGCCAAGGCGGGTGCGGATGTGACCTTCATCGCTCGTGGGGCGCATCTGGCGGCGATGCAGCGTGACGGCTTGCGCATCATGGGCGGCCGAGGCGAGACGCATCTTGTGCCCACCAAGGCCACCGATGATCCCGCCAGCATCGGGATAGTCGATCTGGTGATGTTCTGCGTGAAGCTATGGGATGTGGAAAGCGCGGGCCAAGCGATACGTCCCATGGTCGGTCCGGATACGACCGTGCTGCCTTTGCAGAACGGCATTGATTCCAGCGAAAGGCTGATCCCCATTCTGGGTGCGAAAGCGGTGATGGGTGGTGTTGCACAAATCAGCGCAACCATCGATGCGCCGGGCGTCATTCGTCAGACCGGCACCTTCATGCGCCTTGCGTTTGGGGAGTTGGATGGCAGCATCTCGCCACGCGGTAAGACATTTCTCGAATGGTGCCAGCGCGCCGGTTTTGATGCGACGCTGAGTGATCGCATCCTGACCGAGCTTTGGCTGAAATTCATCATCCTCGCGACTAATTCCGGCATGACGGCGCTGACCCGCCGCCCGCTTGGTGAATTGCGCGATGACCCCGATATCGCGCCCTATTTCCGCGCAGGGTTTGAGGAAGTGATCGCCCTTGCTCGTGCCAAGGGCGTGTGGCTGCCGGATGATGTGCTGGAACGCAGCATGAAATTCACTGCGGGCGCCCCGGCCGGCATGCGCGCTTCCATGGCGGTGGATTTGATCCGCGGCAATCGGATTGAATTGCCCTGGCTGTCTGGCAAGGTGGTAGCGTTGGGCCGCGCGCTTGGCGTGCCGACACCAACTCACGCCATGATCAATGCCGCGCTGAAGCCCTATGCCATGGGCGCGCCCCAGGATTAACCTGGGTTTTGCGCGCGCCAATGATCCGCGATTTGGCCCATGCTGGCGGGCCAGATGCTGCCGCGCGCCATGATGCCATCCAGCATGGCGTTGAAAGCGCGAATGCGATGCGGCACGCCCATCAGCCAGGGTGTCACCGGCACTACCAGAATGCGCCCACTGCCGGTTTCCTGTGCTTCCCGATCTAGCGTCTCATGCGCGGTCAGGATGGAATTGGTGAAATCCTCGGTGGCCAAATGCTGCTGGTGCAGCATGCGTTGGTCCGACAGATCTTGCGACAGCGGCATGCAGATAAGGCGTCCGGCATCGGTGGTCATGACATAGGGCATGTCGTCATTCGCCCAGCCGGTAGTGAAGCTGAAGCCGGCTTCCGCGACCAGGCGCAGCGTATGGCTTGATTCGGAATGCGCCGGCGAATGCCAGCCGCGCACCGCCGTGCCGAAGCGTGCGCGTAACAGGCTGGCAGCTTCCTGCACCGTGGCGCGTTCTTCATCAAGCGGAACACCGCTATGGTGTAGCCGGCCCATATCCAAGCCCGCACAGGAAATTTCCCATTGTGCGGAAGCAAGATCATCCATCAGCGCCGGGTAGCGGCGCGCCAGCACCGCGCTGAGCAATGCAGTGGCAGGCAGGCTACGCGCCGCAAGAGATTTCATCAGCCGATAAACGCCAATCCGATTACCATAATCGCGCAAAGTGTAATCCCAATAGGAAGGATAGGGCCGTTCCATGCCGCCCGGCGCGATGAAGGGCTTGAGCGGCATATCCATCGGGAAATGGCCCATATGGACTGCGATGCAAAGCGCAACGCGCGCGCCATTCGGCCACGTAACCGGCTTCGCAGCCGGCAGCGCGCGGAAGGGATAGATATCATGATCCATCCCGCGCTGACGGCGCGGATAGTGCAGATAGTCTTCAGGCAAACCCTTCATGGTGACCCCGCCGCGATCCAGGATTGCGCTTCCGCCAAATGATGTTCTGTGTACCAGGCGGCGATCTCTCGCCCCGTCGCAAGCCAAACCTTGTCGTGACGCACCACATGGCGCAGCACATCATCGAGAGCCTTGATGCGATGCGGCTGGCCGATCAGGAAGGGATGGAGCGGCATGCACATCACGGTGCCGCTTTCAGCGCCTTCTTCGTAAAGCTGATCGAATTGCGCCTTGCAGATGGCGGCGAAGCGCTCGGGCGGCGTATTGCGCATGGCCAGCAGCGGCACGTCATTGATTTCAAGCGAATAGGGAATGCTGATCAAATGGCCGCTGCGCACCCTGATCGGCGTGGGTTGATCATCATGCAGCATATCCAGCGTGTATTTGATGCCTTCTTCGGCCAGCAGATGCTGTGTGGTTTCATCATTGGAAATGGCGGGGGTGAGCCAACCATCCAATTCCTGCCCACTCGCGCGTTTGATGGTTTCGCGGTTTTCGCGAATGACGGCGCGCTGTTGATCTTCATTCATGCCGTAGAAGTAGCGGGTGTTATAGGTGCCGTGACTGAACAGCTCCCAGTCTAGTACGCAGCAGCGTTCGATGATTTCCGGATAATGATCACAGACCGCGACATTGAGTGAAACACTGCCACGCACCCCATGGCGCGCCATGATATCCGCCATGCGCCAGAAACCAACGCGATTGCCGTAATCACGCCAAGAATAGCCAAGCACATCGGGTTGCGGGCGGGGCCAGGGCATACGCCGCGCATTGGGCGGCGGGTCAAGCTCATAATGTTCGATATTCGGCGCCACCCAAAAGGCGATACGTGCGCCATTAGGCCAGGTGATGCGTGGGCGTCTGCGCCACGGCATGTAATCATAATGGCCAGGTTCGCTGAGGGTCATTGGGTGTCCTTCATGCGGTCAGCAAGGCGCTCATGTGGATTGGACTTAGATTTGATGCAGCGTGACATACTCGCCATTTGCGATTTCCTGACGCAATTCTGGGAAGGAGTTCATGAAGTGTTGTTGTGCGGCGATATCATCCGTACGACAAAGCATGAGATCGACTACAGCGATACCGGCACGGCGCGGATCCGGATAGAGGAGCGGGGTGCCATCTCCCGTATCAATCGTGACAGAAAGATTGCGCGCTTCCGCTTTAAGTCGAAAAACTACGCTATGGAAATTGAGGATATTCATCATTTTTTCGACCGGAGCCCCAAGGCGCTGACCATCCATCCAGCATGAGATCGTGATAGCAGTATCGATCAAAGCACCTCTGATACGGAGAAACAGCATCAGATCCTGCCCGATTAGGTCATCCGGCAAGGGGAGGCGAATGTCGACAATGCCTGGCTTGGTCCAATTCGCCCAATGCTCAAGCCCATGCCAATTCAGCCCATCACGCAGAAGATTAGCCATGGCAAGATCAACGCTTGGGATCAGTGCATTAGATTTCCCGAAATGTACAATACGCCCGATCGGCACGCGCAGCAGTTCTTCCTGCCTTGCGCTGGCCGAGGATTTTATATTCAGGATTGTATCAACAAATTCGCGGGCAACTTCCTTCCAACTACGCAGACTGGAATTGGCGCGCGCATGATTGGACAAGCGTTTTCTTTCTTCAACACTAAAGATCAAAGTTTCAAGCTTGGCATATAAATCATCCAAATCATCGTCGCGGAAATAGACAGCCGCCCGCCCGCCCGCTTCGGTCAAGGAGGTGTGGCAAGGAATGAGCGGCAATGCGCCGAAGGAAAGACTTTCCGTAATAGGTAAGCCCCAGCCCTCATAAAAACTGTTGAATATGGTGAAAAGGCATTCCTGATACAGCGCGGCCAAGGATTGATCCGTTACGCTTGAAATCAGCATGATCTTCGCGCTGAGGGCGGGTCGGGCACGCAGAAATTCAGCGGCCTTGTCAAAAAGCCAGCCTGCCTTGCCTAGGCAGACGAGAACGGGAACATCAGCGGCGTCATGATTTGCCAATAATCTTTCCCAGGCACTGAAAAGTAGCAAATGATTTTTCCGGCTCTCCAAGGTGCCGACGCATAATACGAAGGAAGAGTTGGGTGGGATCAGATACCTGATGGTGTCGTTCGTCGTGACGGTGCGTGTTGAGATATCCCCTCGCATATCACCATTCAGGGCGATGGGATAAATCGGAAAAACTGCTTGAGGCAGGAATTCCGCAACACGATGACGAATATCCATCGCAGACCAATGAGAATTGGTCACTGCCCCGTCAACCTCAAAGGGAAGGGTGGAAAACCATTGGCAGAACTCCTCAACAAGTGGTTGCGAACAATGCTCAGGGGTCATGAGCGGAATTACGTCATGGATCATCGGGACATAGAGAATGTTATATTTCTTCTTTAATTCGCGAATGGTGAGAAAATAATTCTGAATCCACCAGGACGTTCCCAGGTTCACCAGGATGAAGTTATTTGCCCGCAGTTGCTCGTCCAGGTAATCCTGAGGTAACGCCGGATGAGCAAGATTTTTCAGTATTTCGTGAAGTTCTTCCTCTAGTATTTCATCACCAGACTCGGCGGCGTTATGCAGAGAAAGGAAAAGGTCTGCTTCAACGGGAATCCACCTACTTTCGTTTTGATTAAAATAGACCACTATGGGGTTTGCCTTAGCCTTAAACTCGGTCAGGGCAAAAAAGATGATCTTGAGTTGTACGCGCTGGATTCCTGTTGGGACTCTTGAATCTCTCATGTACTGGACAAGGTCCGAAACATCGAACATCAGTCGCGTCGAACGCTGCGGTTGATCCATGACGCTTTCAGCTTCCATCGTCGTCAATACCTATTCCATGGCCAAAATTTCGTGTTTTGCATCTTCATTTTTTGAGTCGCAAGAAATGGCGCACCAACAGGCCTGAACCGCTTCTCATTTCGGTTACGCAAGCCAAACACACAAGCAGATTGCCGATAATGACCGCCTCTGCCAAGAACGAATTCAAGTGTTCGCGTACAGGTTATGAGCCGGTGTTTGATATCTCCGCTTTCCTCGAGGTAAGGCGTATATTGAAACCATATCGGCCAAATATCTTCGACCATTTTGCGGTGGCCGGTATGGTTGGTTTTTGCTGCAGGCCGATGCTTTTGAGTCGGGCTAGGATCGCCAAGCTCACGAAGCCGAGGGGCGGTATTCTGCGGTGTGTCAGGCGCCAACATACAAACCTGCTATGGACATCATCTCGGCATTTCCTTCACCTTGCTGTAAAGCTTGGAAAGACGCGCCTGATAGCGTTCTGGGGAGAATTGCTCTGCTTGAATAGGCCCGGCTTCCGCCAGGCGAGCGCGCAGATCAGCATCAGTATCGAGCGCGCGGATACCTTCAACCAAAGCACGCGTATCATAGGGATTAACTTTCAAGGCGGCTTCACCAACGACCTCAGGCATCGAAGCCGTATTGGAGGTGAGGACCGGCGTACCAAGGGACATCGCCTCCAGGGCCGGAAGGCCGAACCCTTCATAAAGCGAAGGAAAAAGCACAGCCTTGGTGCCCCGGATCAGGCTCACCAAAAGGGGGAAGGGGGCGTAGTCAACCTGAAGCACCCGGAAGCGCCTTTCGGTGATGTTGCCGTTTGTCAGCAAATATCGGACATGCTCATTATCCGAGATCAAGCGCAGATCTTCCTGGGATTCCCATGCCTTTTTGCCTACGATGACAAGCGGATGAGTTACACCCGAAGCAAGATAGGCCTCAATCATGCGTCCGACATTTTTCTTCGGCTCAATGGCGCCGAAGAAAAGAAAATAGTTCTTGTATTTGAGGCCAAAAGTACCCTCCACATCGCTTTTGACATCGCTGATCGGCTTGTCGCGGTAGCGTGCTGGGATGTCCACGGCCTGATAAGTATTGGTAATCCTTTCTTCGGGAACGCCGAAGAGGTCCATGATATCCTTCTTCGAAGACTCACTAACGGTAACGATATGATCAGCGCTTTTGGTCAAGCGCCGTATAAGACGGAAGTAATGGCGCTTATTGTCAAGCGTGGTATGGGGAAGTCGTAAAGGCACCAGATCATGCAGCGTGTAGATATTCTTTGCTTTGGGGATACGGATCGCCAGTGGATAAGTCCAATGCATGATGTCTGGAGCCTCCCGGAAATAAACATTCATTCGACCTCCGAGCAAGCTTCCATACAGTGACTCCTTGGTGAAAAGATCTTGCACATTCCATATGTGATCGAAGTATGGCAGGCGCGCCTGAAAGGTATCGCGAATGACACGGCCGGTAACGGGGACCTGAAAGGCAATTTCGCCAAAAGGTAGCATGAGCGTATGACGAAAACTTTTAAGCGCCTGAGAAAGCCAGGAAGGCTTTCTGGTACTTGTATCAAAAAAGGCAATTTCGCGCATCAGCGAATTGGCACTGGTTGTAGAGGTTGGCGCGCCATAGAGTACGCCAACCTCTGCACCAAGGTCGCGCAAAGCAAAGGATAGATTACGAGCATAGGTGGCGACCCCGGTCCCCTGTTCCAAAGACAGGTTGAAGCCGTCAATATAGATCCGGGGTTTAAGCAAGAAAAATCTCCAAAAGACATATCGATTTCAAGTAGATGATTATTGCTTCAAAATGCTTTCCCTGGCAAGGAGCAGGGTAATCCCCCCCCGTGGTTAAGGGGCTTTCTAAGTAGAGTTTTCTCGACAAGATGGCTGAGGAGAATTCGATGAAATGACCTGCCTGAACCGCCCAGGTTTGTCGGAGGCTGTTTTGTCTAAGTTACGTTGCCATGGCCGGTTGATCCAGTGAAGCATAGTAGTGTTCCTCGGCTTCCGCGGGTGGAATATAGCCGATTGGTGCCAGCAAGTGTCTGTTAATGAACCAATCTACTCATTCCAAGGTAGCAAATTCCACGGACTCGAAGCTACGCCACGGCCCGCAGCGGTGAATGACCTCTGTCATGCAAAGCCTGCTTCAGCGCATTACGCACAAACCCCGTATACGCCACGCGGCTGACACGCCAGCCGACGATCCGGCGCGAAAAGGAATCAATAATGAAAGCCACATAAACAAAGCCAGTCCAGGTCGAGACACGGAGCATCTTCAAGCCAAGCAAAACGCTTGGCGGCTCGGAAAATGCGATCAAACATGCCTGGTAAAGTCAGAGACCCAAAGCGCGTTCGGCGCCGAACCCTGGAATTCCCGATTGACATGATCTTTTGGGCAGGGCGCCGCCTTGTCAGAAAAGGTCGTGCGCAGCGGCTTTCCGCGAACCGCCCCCTCAATCCCATTGGCACGCATCAGGCGCGCAACGGTACAGCGCGCGACACTGCAACCTTCTCGACCTAATTGGCGCCGTGATCGAAATAGGTTGACGGTGCAACCGGCAATACCTTGCAGATCGGCCTCGATCCGCTTTGCGGCTCAAGCCATGAACATCACGAGTTTCATCAATGAAAGTGATCATGGCTTGAGCCGGCGGTCGAGCTCCAAGTTGGCAAAATATGCTGTGCGCAGGCAAAATAAGCAGATACCTTGCGTAAGATCTCATTGGCCTGGCGCAGCTCGCGGTTCTCCCGTTCTGGCGCTTTCAGTTTCCCGGCCATATCGCTCGGCACGCCGGCCCGCCTGCCGCTGTCCACCTCAACCCGCTTGACCCAGTCCAGCAACGTATGTGCCGAACAGCCAATCTTGGCAGAAATAGATAACGCCGCAGCCCAGCGAGAGGGGTGTCCCCCCTCGTGATCCAGCATCATCCGCGCCGCTCGGAGACGGACGGCAGGGAGAATTTGTTCGTCGTCTTGCTCATAAGGGCTCCGTCCTATTTGGAAGTTGGAGCCGATGGCTTACCCGGGGCGGTTCACCCACCAACAAAGGGGGGATTACCCTTGGGTGCACCTCTGAATCGCCGATTGCAAATGATTATTCTTTATGGGATTAGTCCGTCTCTATTTTTAGGGTCGGAGTTTGCGAATGAAAACGGTCGTTATTACTGGCGTTACAGGTCAGGACGGGGCCTATCTCACAGAGCAGATGCTCAGCCTGGGATATGTAGTTTTCGGGACCTTTCGTCGCACAAGCTCGGTCAATTTTTGGCGGCTTAAGGAATTGGGCGTTGCAGAACATCCGAACCTAAAGCTTGTTGAGTTCGACCTCACCGATACCGGTTCTTGCCAGCGCCTTCTTCAGCGCGCTGAACCTGAGAGTGTGTTCAATCTGGCGGCACAGAGCTTTGTGGGCGTTTCATTCGATCAGCCTATCGCGACAGCAATGATGAGCGGCGTCGGCCCTTTGCATCTTCTTGAGGCAATCCGTGCCGTCAATCCAAAGATCAAGTTTTATCAGGCGTCAACCTCTGAGCTTTACGGCAAGGTTCAGGCTATTCCGCAAAGTGAACTAACGCCCTTCTATCCTCGAAGCCCCTATGCGGTGGCCAAGCTTTTCGCCCATTGGACCACCGTGAATTATAGGGAGAGTTACGGGCTATTCGCTTCATCCGGCATCCTGTTTAATCATGAAAGTCCACTGCGCGGTCAGGAATTTGTCACGCGCAAGATAACGAATACCGCCGCACGTATCGCTCTCGGCAAAGAGAATGCTCTTGAGCTTGGGAATCTTGACGCCCAACGTGACTGGGGCTTTGCCAGGGAATACACTGACGGTATGCGTCTGATGTTGGAGCATTCAGAGCCTGACACTTTTGTACTAGCAACAGGGCGTACCTATCCTGTGCGTCACTTCGTTGAGCTTGCCTTTGGTGCAGTAGGCATAACGATCGAATGGCGGGGTACCGGTATCGATGAGGTAGGTGTCGATATTGCGACCGGCACCACCCGTGTCCGTATCAACCCGGCATTCTTCAGACCCGCTGAGGTGGATCTATTGATCGGCGACGCTTCCAAGGCCAAGAAAACCCTCGGCTGGGAGGCTAAGATGGGCATTGAGGAGCTCGCGCGTATCATGGTTGAAGCGGATTTGCGGCGGAATCGTGATGGCGTCTCATTCTGAAATCGTTTTGCTGACCGGTGCCGATGGGTTTACGGGCAGGCATCTGGCGACCCGGTTGCGTGCAGAGGGGACACGGGTTTTTGGCGCCACGCGGCACCCAACTGATGCTGAAGAAGTGCAGATGGACCTTTCCGATGGCGCTTCAGTGGCGGCGGCCGTGGCAAAGGTGTCGCCAGACGTGGTTGTGCATTTGGCTGGCATTACAACTGCCCTTCATGCGAACGTAGCTGAGATTTACGCTGTCAACTCTGTCGGGACAGCAAACCTTCTTTCCGCGCTCGCGGCCAGCCCCAAGCTACCGCGCCGGGTCATCATTGCTTCCAGCGCTACGGTATATGCTCCTCCTTCAGATGATGCTCCTATCACGGAGGATCACCCGCGCCGCCCCGCGCACCATTACGGTGCCTCGAAATTGGCTGTCGAGGAAATTGCGCGGCTGTATTCCCAAAAGCTGCCGGTTATTGTGACGCGTCCCTTCAATTACACAGGCGTAGGGCAGACCGAGGACTTCATTGTACGGAAAATAATACGCCATTTTCAGGAAGGCGCCACAGAAATACGCTTGGGTGAGTTGCAGCTTGAACGGGATTTTTCGGATGTGGAGGACGTGGTTGAGGCGTATGTCCGATTGACGAGGGTTTCGACAGATTACGCTGTTGTGAACTTATGTTCTGGAAGTGTTGTTCATCTGGCTGATATCGTACCGATGCTTGTTGAGATTACCGGCCAGCCGATGACCGTTATCCGTGACGAACGCTTTGTTCGTGGTGGTGAGCCGCGGGTCATTCGAGGGTCAACGGAGCGCCTGCACACCTTGATCGGGACGTTTCCGCGGCGGGCATTTCGGCTGACGCTTGAAAGGATGATGGAACTCTAAGTCTTAGTTTTCGCGAACCGGCGCTCCGTTCTCGCGTAAACCTGAAAGCCTCTCGAAAAACGAGACGCCTTTGATCCTTTGAGGGGCGTATCCCGAACCTTTTCGCTCATCGAAATCATATGCAAAGGGGCAGCAGAGGAAGCGACCATCGCATTTATCCAAAAAATGCCAAACTTCTGACTTATTGACCCATCTCAAGTCGGGAACTCAAGTAAGCACCCGAGGTCGGTCGGGGTTCCCGTTTGGAATTGGCGAGACTGGTTTCTAAACCCTGAGGCAAAAAACCGCGCTCTTTTTCAACTCTCCGTAGGGCGACGACCCTCTTCCGGAGAAAAAAACCGTAAACCTCTCGACGCATATTTACTAAAGAAATATGATACGCTATTAGGACCACCTAATTATTTAAACAGAAGGTAATGCATGAGCAGTCCGCCAAGCCCCACTGAGTTTACCCCCGCAGGGTTCCTTCCTCCCATGCGTTCTTATGCGCAGAATTACGAAGACGTGATGCTTCGGCGCGCCTTCCCGGACACCAAGAACGGCTTTTACGTTGATGTGGGCGCACACCACCCCCAACGTGACTCAGCGACACGTTACTTTTACGAGTTGGGATGGCGCGGCATCAATATCGAACCTGCGGAACAGTATCTTAAGCAGCTAGAGACAGAACGGGCTGAGGATGTGAACCTTGGTGTTTCCTGTGGCGCGCGAAACGGGGTCGGTACCCTTTACGTGATCCCTGACACTGGCCTCAGTACAACGGTGCCAGAGTATGCTGATTTCGCCAAAGCAGCAGGGCATGTAATCAGCGAGGTGGTGGAGATAAGGGTCGTCCGTCTGGACAGCATCATTCAGCAGCACTCCCAGGGGCGCGACGTTGACTTTCTTAAGATCAACGTTCAGGGCTCCGAGCTTGAAGTCCTGCGTGGCATTAACCTCAAGCGCTATCGTCCTAAAGTTATTGTCATCGAGCAATCTAAAGGACCAGAATACAATTCTTATCTCCTCGATGGGGGCTATTTCTATGTTTGGTTCGACGGTTTAAACCGCATCTATGTCAAGTGGGAAGACTGGTTTCGGGCTGAGCTGATCGCGCGGCCTGTGAGTCTTTGGGATAATGCAACAAGGTACCCATGAATTGAACGCCATGGTTTACCAGGCCCAGGATAGGCTTATTGGTGTGCTATGCTACGCAGCCTAAATACAATCCTTAAAAAGATTGTGTCGCGGGGAGCAGATGCTGATGTCAGCGATCCTAATCCTGTTAGGGACAATCTAACTAGCACTCCGGAAGCAGCCGTGAGGGAGGGTGCGACATCTGCGCCCTCACGTACTAGCCGCGAAAAGGCAGCGGTTCATATGGGGCGGGGCGAGTGGCAAGAAGCCATCCAGGAGTGGAACGATACGGCAGATCAGGCTGTTCGTGGAGGGGCTGAAAATTCGGACCTACGCTGGCTTTTTGCATGGTCAAAGCTTCAGGTCGCGATCTGCCAATGGCATCTTGAAGCTTACGCCCAATCCTATCTGACGTTGCGGCTGACGGTTTCTTTTGATAGACGGATTCTACCGCTTCGGGAAACCCGGTTGCTCAGGGCGCGTTTAACCGCCCTAGTCTCCAAAGAGCGTAGCGCTGCTTATCTGGAGCGCGGCATCGCTATGTTTCCAGACGATCATGCGCTATTATTCGAATACGTGAAATGTCTTATTGCATTGAACCACTGGGCCGCCGCTGAACAGAGTGTAATAATCCTGCACGCGTTGTCACCTTCAGATCCACCTGTCCAGGAAATGATGCAGACAATACGAGCACGCAACGTTTTCCATAACCTGGTAAGTTCTGAAAGGTCCGCTTCACTGTAGCCGTCCAGCGAAGGCCACCTACGTTTTCGGCGGCAGTTCGGTCATCTACTTTTGTGCGCAGTCTTGAGGGCCCTCATAAGTGGAGCAGCAACGATGAGGCTGGAGATATTTTTTGGCTTTGGTCTGCGACGCCGCTGTTTCGTGGCCGTGACCTGCCCACCGAAAGTTCCCACATTCTGACGTAGAGTCAGCCCGATCCTTCTAGGGAGCAGAAGCTAGTCGAAGAAGTCGATTTTCTAGGGTGCAGATTATTGAGACGCTCAAGGAGCCAGAGGCTGGGCTGGCGACGGTCGGCAGAGATCGCATCCGTGTTACGGTGCGCGCTCACCCATTTATTCAAGGTCGCAAAGCCGACCCCCAGATCTACCGCAACCTGGCGCCGCGAAAGCCCGCTGGTCAGCGCTATCCGCACCGTATCTTTACGAAATTCATCCGTCCTGCCTGTGCCGATCGTTCATGTCCTTTGCTGCACAATATGTGATCAAAGGAACGGCACAAAACCGTGGCAGGTCCAGGCACTGCTAGGCAATACCGCCTATCCAGCCTCTCGTTATGAATGATGGACGCGAGGGGTGTAGGTCAACCGATAAGCTTCGAAATGGGGGCGCGTCTAATAGCAACTTTACAACTCATGGAATGCCTTCTACCTTACCAAGACATCGGAGAGATGTTGGAGGTCTCATGCTCGATCTTATTTGTAGGTTCCTAGCTTACGGCACATGTATCAGCCTCGAGAGCGCCATTCTAAGGCATGACCTTGAGGGCTTTGAATCAACTCAGCGATTCATGCAAGTTCTTTAGGTGGGTTGGTGGAATTCTCCCCGTTTCCACCGCAAAAAAATGCAAGAATCACGAGTCGTAAACACGAAAATCTGGCTGCAAGTGTCAGTAGCCTGATGGCGGCTGCATACAACTACGCTTAGCCGAGGAGAGTCATCATGGATCAAAAAAGTTTTTTCGACCGTAAAGTTTTCGGGAATATTGAAGACAGATATTTCGATATGCTACCGGAGCATGATTTATCGGCTTTGATAACTTTCATGACAAGGCTCAGTAGAAAGAAGCAGGAATTTTCATACTTTATTGATGTGGGTGCTAATATAGGTCTTGCTGCGTTGATTATGGAAAACATTGTTCCAAACTGTCGGATCGCTTGCGTCGAGCCCGGTGCTCGATCGATTGCATCTCTCAAAGCAATGATTGAGGCTAACGATCTAGGCAGTTCGATTAGTCTGTTCGAGGTCGCTGCATCCTCGTCGCGATCGACGCTTGCCTTCGAAGATCCCATCAATTTCGCAGCTGGCGCGGCGGTTGTTCGCGAGCACAACGAGCGTACCGTAACCGTTCAGGCGGAGACAATCGATACGATTGTGGAAAGCCTTGGTTGGCCTCGTGTTGACATGCTCAAGATCGATGTCGAGGGGCATGAGATCGAAGTTTTGCGGGGCGCTCAGCGGACGATTTTAGTCCATCGCCCGGTCGTGTTCTTCGAATGTAACCCAAACGCCCTAGGTGATCGTTCGGGCCTGGTTGCGTTTCTACGGGACGCAATCGACATTCTGGGCGCTATCGGGCGTGTTGAACCGTTGAGCGGAGTTGTGAAAATGCTTCCCGATGCGGAAGCCGCTGCTGATGATATTCTTGCTTTGGGAAACGAAGGCGGCTATCAGAATCTGTGTGACCTAGCAAACACCCCGACAATTTGAGCCATTTAGTCAAAACTAAAGTATCGCTGAAAAGCTATTATTGTGCATCGCTATTTTGCCTCGTGCGTGATATCTCAGAAGTGGCTAAGGCCGAATATTGCGATGTTCATTGAATTTTTTCCGAGTGGGTACGCTTGGAATTCACAATCACGATACTCCCCTGACAGTGATCGCTTGTGAAGCGCGCTTCAACCGGCTTTGAACTTGGCAGTTTTTGTCTGGCTGGCGGAGATGCGGTGATGCGACCGGAGTTGGCTCAGCTAAACCAACCATATGCCGTTCTTTCGGAACTTGAGCCGCGCAAATTCGGGCAGAACTACATAATCACGAAGGTCTACCTTGACAAAACAATCAGCCCAGCACAAGTCCTTTCCGTAAAAGAATTCACTAACTAAGGGGATATCGCAACCTGCGGTACCCGACCAAAAAACGCGACGGATTTGTCTCATGGCGGTCTATTACGATATAACCACTTCTCTCAATTGGGCCGCGTCTCCGGTAGGAATTATCCGGGTCGAGCGGGAACTCGGCAAGCGCTTCTATCATGATCCAGAACTATTGGTCCAGTTTTGTATTTATTCGAAGAAACATAAGGCTTTCCTTGAAGTAGAGCGCAGCACGGCTTTACAGATTCTTGATGGCAAACTGAACCGGAAGATGCTTGAGGAGAATTTGCCAAAGCCACCCCTCAGCCAGTTTTTATTCGCTCAGGAAATTTATAAGCCATTCGCTAGATATGCACATGTCATGCTGAAGGGAGTGCGTCACGATAAGGCAGCCAACACCTTCGACGACTTGAAGAAGATGTTTGACGGAGAGATGCTCAATTGGAAAGAACCCACAATTTTGGATGGCTTCTCTGAAATCAAATTAACGAGAGACGATGTTATCATAACGGGCGGGCTTGATTGGGAATACAAGGAGCTTGTGGAAATTAACAAGGCGAAATCGACGATTGGTTTCTCCTATGTAGCTATTCTATACGATTTGATCCCAATCCTTTACCCCCAATTTGTGGTGCCAGCTTACACGGAACTACTGGCAGGTTACTTTGGGGAACTCTTTTGGACCGCTGATGGCCTTATCTGTATCTCCGAGACCACGAAAAATGACGCAATCGCTTACTGCGAAAAGTGGAGATTGGCTCCACCAAGCCTGAGCGTGTTCTCCTTGGGTTCAGACTTCGGCGGAAAAGTGCCATCAAAGGGGCCTTCCACTCATCTGGAAGCCATTCTGAAAAAAATCGGCAACCGTCGTTTTGGTCTCTATGTATCAACGCTCGAACCACGTAAAAACCATAGAATTCTTTTCTTGTCTTTGTGGGGTGAACTGGCGTCAGGTGCGCTGGACGGTGACGAATGTGCGCTTGTTTTCGTTGGAAAGCGCGGCTGGAACATCTTTGAGTTTCTCTTTGAGGTCGAGCACAACCCCATCGTTGCCGATAGTATCATACTTGCAGAGGATCTGTCTGATGAGGATCTCCTCTTGCTCTATAAGGCGGCTCACTTCGCATTGTTTCCGTCGTATTACGAAGGCTATGGGCTTGGTCTCGCGGAAGCTTTGCGTGAAGGAAAGCATGTTATAGCAAGTGATGCGCCCGCATTGATAGAGGTGAGTGCTGGCAAGGCGCTGCACCTTGACCCCAATGACACCAGGGCTTGGCGCGTGGCCTTGTACGAGGCCTTCAAAAGGAAAGAAGGCCAAATCAATATCGAGCCGGGCGGCTTTGGAGCGACCTGGGATCAGAGCTATGACGAGTTCAAATTCGGTTTGCGCATGGCAGCAGGCGACAAAATAGCGAGAAATGAGGCAGCCGCATCATGAAGGTTGTTGCGCTCGGGACATATCCAATCAAGTTTCCGATTCATGGAGGTCAGCGTCGTGTAACCGCGTTTCGCGATGCCTACGTCGAGCGCGGCTATGACTATCACTACATCGCCCTTTATGATCCGGGAAGTTATAAATTAGAGGATGTAAATCCTTCTGATATCCCAACAGATCCCACGTACTCGTCTTTTCCAGACGTCCCCTTCATCACGGATATGGAGACAGGTAGGTATTTCGCTTTCAACAATGAAGCGTTTCAGGCATTGGCGTCGCAAATCACGGAGCTTCAACCTGACTTTCTTGCTCTTGAGCAACCGTTTCTTTGGCCTTTCGTCAAGCGCTATCTAGAAGAATCACGCCGACCAATCAGCGTGTTCTATTCGTCCCAAAATGCCGAAGGTCGGTTAAAATATGATATTCTTAGACGGAACGGTGGCGTCAGGCACGCTGTCGCAGATCGTGTAAAGACGGCTATCGATGAGTGCGAGTTTGAGCTCTGTCGCAATTCCAAGGTCGTTATCGCCGTTTCGGAAGAAGACGCGCGCTCCTATGCTGAGGAGGCTGACTGCGGCGACCGTATAATCGTAATTCGTAATGGTATTGATTATTCCCCTTGGATTAGGGAGTCGTCTGAAGTTTCCAGAATCTTCGGCGGACCCTACTTTATTTTCGTCGGAAGCGCTTATCCCCCGAACATTGAGGGCTTTGACCATTTTGTCCTCAAGAACCGACTCTACTTCCTCCCACCCCGCAAGTCAGTAGCGGTTTGTGGCGGCGCATCTGATGGCGTTTTTCAGCTCAATCGCTACCTAGGGCATCTGGCATCCTATTCCGAAAGGGTCCAATTTTTCCCAAAAATTGATGATGATACGTTGAGTGCTCTGAAAAACAACGCGCACGCGTTTCTCCTGCCAATTCAAACGGGCGGCGGTAGCAACCTAAAGACGGCTGAAGCCCTGGTTAGCGGCAAATGGGTTATCACAACTTCCGTGGCCCTGAGGTCATTTGAAGAATACCGCAATGCCCCCGGGGTCATAATCGCTGACACCCCTGCTGCATTCGGAGAAGCAATGGTCGACGTGTATCATAGGCCACCGCTGATCTTGAGCAATGATCATGTCGCCTACCGGCGACGCGTCACATGGGATTCATTATTTAATAGCGCAGAAGCCGACCGGTTTTTCGACATATTGAGGCCCTGAGACCTGGGTTCTCAGAGGTTATTCGGTTGCGGCGACACCCCGTACCTGTCACGGTTTTATGCCGCTCCTTTGATCACATATTGTGCAGCAAAGGGCACGATCAATCAGCTCGGGCGCAAGGTGGGGGCCAGACAGCGGTTACGGATGGGTACGGTTTATCCGCGATGTTATGCCCGAACAGTTACGCGCCTTGGTAATTGCGGGACGGGTAAACGAGAGTACTGCTCGGGAGAGTGCTGTCGCTGCTGGAGCATGCTTGCGTGTGCTTAGGCAGTAGGTTCGATATGGGCGACCGGCACGAAGACGGACCCTAACCAGACAGCATATTCGTGAGGCACCCGTCAGCGGCTCAGTACGTCGATCGCATGTTGCAAAGGCTCAGTGGACAGATGGACCAATCCTCCATAAGGCTTTTCTAGTTCAATAATTAGCAGAAGCGCGCCCGCCACAGCGGCCGATGACAGTGTTATCACCAACAAAGAAGTTAAGTGTATTGGAGCGTACAAGCCAAAACTCCCGAACAAAAGCGCCAGCCAAAATATCAATAACACCATCAGCGCCGTTGGAATCGCGTCATACTGTTGCTGGACAAGTCGAAAGCGCTCCTGAATTACTGTATTGGTAATATCAAGAAGTCGGCCTTGCTGCCAGCGTTGGGCAACGGTCTCTGGCGCGAGACGTGCGATCAAACCTTCTGCATGTGCAGCTAAATCGAGGGTCACGTCGTTTTCGATGTTACGCTTGCGCCCTTCAACCGGGACTACATCTTGCGCCATGGCAGCCGCATAGAGCCGAAGCGCCTTGCGCGCTTCATCAGCTTCGGGACCATAGAGCCGTAAGAGATGGTCAATGCGCATCAAGTCACTGGCTGTAGAGTTTAATTGTTTTTGAGCTTCTGAATAAGACGAGTTAGCATCCGAGAGCAAAAGGCCAAGTACCAGAGCGGTCAGCGTGCCCACCATCGCCATTGATACAGAAACGACATCCCGACTCGCTTGGTTGCGATGCGCTTCCGGAAGGCGAGCGCCTATCCGCATGCCTCCCACGCTGGCGGCGATGAATACAGCCCATGAGGCCAGGGCGATAGCTGTAGGCAACACAATCATCCACCCATTTCCCCCTTCCGATCAACGATTCGTTACACTACCGTCAACAGGGCAGCTACCCCAAATTATGCTGAAGTTCTTTTCGATTTAGCAGGCTGCTGAAAAGCTGTCATTGAGCGTCGCAATTTTGGCGCGCGAGTATGTTTTCAACGCTGCCTGCGCCTGGGCACAAGCATTTCCAGTGACTTTTTGGCCCTGTCGGCTCGCTCGGGACAGACCCCCGGCATCA
>CAIYMY010000204.1 GCA_903927465.1 uncultured Rhodospirillales bacterium
AGAGGGGTGTTCCCCCTCGTGATCCAGCACCATCCGAACCGCTCGGGCTCGGACCTCAGGGGAGAATTTGTTCGTCGTTTTGCTCATAAGGGCTCCATCCTATTTGGAAGTTGGAGCCTCCGACAAACCCGGGGCGGTTCAATTCCGAAATAGACTACGAACATGACCGGCTCCCGGCTGCGAGGTACTAATGCCTCATATAGTGCCAAGCGTGGCGCTGCTAGGCAGCGCTAATGCGCGGCTGGGCAAGATTTGCCTGAGCGAATGCTGCGGAGATCGAACACTGACTGGACCAACCCCTAATTCGACCGGATCTATGGCGCGCGTCGCGTATTGTGGGCTGTCCTTGAAGAAGGCTTGGCCTGCGGGGGCGAAACAGGAAACGCCGCTGCCCGCTTCCGGCCAAAAGTAGGCTGGACAGGGCAGGGGCGCTTCGCTAGAAATAAGGTCTGGCGTGGCTGCGGCTTCGCTGGGGCCCAGATAGCTCAGTTGGTAGAGCATGCGACTGAAAATCGCAGTGTCGCTGGTTCGATTCCGGCTCTGGGCACCATTTTTCTTCAAAAGACCCCAAAAAATCTAATTCGGCACGGCCGTTGCTCTGCCAAAACGGGGGCGCCGCCCTCGAACCATCGCCAGGGTTTGCTGCGGGAACTTGCCCGCGGCGGGCGCAGAGTTGGTGTGGCGGCTGCGCCCAAAGTCAAAGCATGTTACCCCGGACCCCGCCAATATGGGCGACCCGGATCGGAGCGAGCGCATGAACCCCAGCCAAGGCATCAAGACGCCCCACCGCATTGTCGTGGTCGGTGGCGGGGCGGCGGGGTTGGAACTCGTGACCAGGCTGGGCCACCGCTACGCCCGCAGCGGTGCGGCTGAGGTCACGTTGGTGGAACGCGCGCGGACACATCTGTGGAAGCCATTGCTGCATGCGGTGGCGGCCGGGAGCCTCGATCGGGACCGGCACGAACTCCATTACCTGCGCCAAGCCCATAACCATCACTTCACCTATCGCTTTGGTCCGATGACAGGGATTGATCGGGAAGCGCGCGAAGTCCTGGTCGGCGCCACCATTGACGATGAAGGCCGCCAGGTTACGCCACCAAGCCGCGTGCCCTATGACACGTTGGTGATCTGCATCGGCAGCGTTACCAATGATTTCGGCACGCCGGGGGCAGCCGAACACGCCGTGCCGCTGGAAAACGTGGCTCAGGCCAGCCGCTTCCATCGCCGTCTGGTCAATGCGTGCCTGCGCGCCAATAGCCAACCAGAACCAGTGCGCCCCGGCCAGCTTCATGTCGCCATCATCGGCGCGGGGGCAACCGGCACGGAACTCGCCGCCGAACTGCACCGCACTTTGCGCGCCGTTGTCGCCTATGGGCTCGACCGGATTGACCCGGCGCGCGACGTCCGCATCCGCCTGATTGAAGCGGCACCCCGCATCCTGCCGGCACTGCCAGAACGCATCTCGGCCGCCACCATGAAATTGCTTGAGGATCTGGGCGTTGAAGTGCTGGCTGGCCGCCGCGTGGCAGAAGTGCGCGCCGATGGCGTGGTGCTGGCCGATGGCGCCATCATCCCCGGTGAGCTTGTGGTCTGGGCCGCCGGCGTGAAAGGCCCGGCTGTGCTGCGCAATATCGGCGGGCTGGAGACCACACCCAATGATCAACTGGTCGTGCTGCCCACGCTGCAAACTACCCGCGACCCCGACATCTTCGCGCTTGGCGATTGCGCCGCCTGCCCGCGTGCCGATGGCAAGGGCAACCTGCCACCGCGTGCGCAAGCCGCACATCAGCAAGCGACGCATCTTTACCGGCAGATTGACCGCAAGCTGCGCGGGCTTGAAGTGGAGCCCTTTGCCTATCGCGATTTTGGGTCACTGGTGTCGCTAGGTAAATACTCAACCGTCGGCAGCCTGATGGGCTTCCTGGTTGGGCGCAGCATGTTCATCGAAGGCTATTTCGCGCGGATGATGTATCGGTCCTTGTACAAAATGCATCAGACAGCGCTGCATGGGCATGCGCCGGTACTATGGCGAACGCTGGTGGGGATGGTCGCGGATCGGGGGCAGCCGCAGGTGAAGCTGCATTGACAAGAGATGGGGGCGCTGCCCCCAGACCCCCGCCGGGGTAACAGTGTTACCCCGGACCCCGCCGCAACCTAGTTGGGCGTTGACGGGGGGCTTCGGGCCAGGTGGGTTTTTTTGGAAGGGCCTTCAAGAATTGAAACTATCCAGGAAGCGATGGCTGATAATGGGGGCGCCGATACTGCTGCTGGGGCTGACGCCATGGGCGATGGCGCAGCCCATGGCGCCGCGAGATTGGCCCATGGAAAAATGCGCGCGCTATCGCAGCGCCTGGGTCGAGGCGCTGGCGCGTTTCAGCGCGGCCGGGCTGAGTGAGGCTTTCCTGGCTGATCATGAGGGCTTCCTGGCTTCCAATTGCAAGGAAGGGCGACGTGTTTGTCCGCGCAGTGCCGCGGAAATCAGCTTGGCCAATGCTATGACCATGGCAGCTTTGAATGTGGGCGCTTCAGGAAGTTTTCTGCCCTTCATTTGCCGCGAATGAACGGCAAACCGTCTTTCTAGCTCATATCGGCGCCCAAAACACGAAAAGGGGGCCAAAGCCCCCTCTCAAACGCCCAACGCTATCTTGCAGGCCCAAGCCCGCGCGGCATTAGCCCTGGCGGGCCTTCAGCCGCGGGTTCTTCTTATTGATCACGTAAACGCGACCGCGGCGGCGTACCACAACGCAGTTCTTATCACGAATCTTGGCGGTCTTGAGTGAATTACGGATTTTCATTGGTCAAACCTTTCGAAGTCGCGGTGTCTAAGCAAGCCAGCGGGCCAAGTCAACCCATTACAGCGCCTATTCAGCGGCCCGCCGTTCCTCCTCCATGACGCGCAGAAACCCATCCCGCGTCTGGGGCAGTTTCCGGCCCATGATCTGTTCGGCCACCTGGGTGCGCAGCACCTGCGCGGTGCCGCCGGCAATGGCGAACATCCGCGCATCGCGCAAATAGCGCTCCATCGGGTTGTCGCGCGAATACCCTGCCGCACCCCAAACCTGCAAAGCCTGGTTCGTCACCCTGATCGCCATCTCGCCCGCCAGTACCTTGGACTGCGCGGAGGCTAGACGATCCGGAAAGCCATTGGGGCCCGCGCTTTTCGCCGCGCGCCAGACCAGCGCACGGGCCGATTCCACTACAATGGACATATCCGCCAGCATCCAGGCAAGTCCCTGGAATTCGCCAATGGGCCGGCCGAATTGGCGACGCGTCTGCGCGCGGTCCAG
>CAIYMY010000205.1 GCA_903927465.1 uncultured Rhodospirillales bacterium
GTGCCCGTTGTGCTTGCCGAGAATCCCGTGATCGGAACCCGCAAAGTCGCGCCTACCGTCCCTGGCCCAACCCACCGCACGCGCGCGGCAGTCTGCAACCCATCCGGCGCTATAGCGTAATCGCGCGTAATGCTCGGCGTTGCCGTGCTGCCAAATTGGCCCCAAGCGCCAGTGGCGCTCGCCACCGCGATGGGCTGCACAACGCGGTTCGTGCTTCGCGGCTCCAATAACAGACCACGCCGCACCCGCGTCACCGGGTCGTGGTCAATCCGCCATTCACCAGCCGCCGCCCGCACCAGATTGCCACTCGCGTCGAAATACGTCGCTTCACCCGCGCCGCCGCCGCCGCCCCGTGCGGCAGACCAGCCGGTCATCACGGAAGGCGTGGCCCCGGTGAAATCCAGCGCAACCAAAGGCGCGGCCTCCACCAACGCTTCCGCACTGCCAACGCGCGCGCGAATGGTGGCGCTTTCCGTCAACGTGGTGGAAATCAGCCCGGCGCAATCAATAGATTTTTCTGCGCCAAAATCCACAATCAGCGAAGCGGCACTGCCCATCAGCCGCGCGCGGCGGCGCGGTTGTGGGTCCGCTAAATTCGTGATCGGCATAGCCGCTTCTGTTGCTTGGTCAGACGATACCGCCGCAGTCGCCACCGCGTTGTCATACAGAAACCCTGCTGGCATCAGCCCGCCCCCACCATTGTGATTTCAACCCGCCGCGCCAATAATTCCTCACGCCAGGCCACCACGACGCCGGTAAAGCCCGCGTTGAAGCCATAGGCCGGATATGTGACGCGCCCGATTTGCCCGATTTCGATTTGCCCCAAATATCGGTCTGTGACGAAGCGCACCATGCGCGGGCCTTTTTCAATCCAGGCGCGCCACAAAGCCGCGCGAGCCAGCGCATCCGCTTCGCCAAAATACAAGCCTGGAAAGGTCAAGTCGCGCTGCTGCGCCACGCGGCTGGTGACAATGGCGCTGTCTGACCGTACCGTGCTTGCCTCAGCTTGCAATTTCTGCCGATCCGCCGCCGCCACCGCGCCCGCGATGTTTGCCAAAGGCGACCAGTTGCGCGCGTATTTCACCGCCACTGAACGCGGCAATGGCCGCAACGTGGCAGGCAGCGCCATGGGTTCAAGCGACAAAACCCATTCAGCCGGGACGGTGAACTGCGGCGCGTCACTGACAAGCACATCGCAAAGCCGGATGCGCCCGCCGCGCCCAGCCGCAAGCATGGCGCCAGACCCGGCAAGGATTATTTCGGATGCCTGCAAGCCAGACATTGCCGCGGCGCCCTGGTAGAACCCCACCACGCCCGGCAAATCCACTTCGGCAAAACCCCAGGCCGTATCGTCAAATTCAGACGCATCAAAACCAGGGCCGAGGCTTTGCAGCAGCCGCCGCAAGATCGTGCCCGTGGTGTTGACGTAAAACGGCACCGCGTCGCCCCGCAGGTCGGCGGTCACGTCGCCGTCCGGCGTGCTGCCAAACTGGAACATGCCCAGCGCGGGCCAATCACGCGCTTGACCCAC
>CAIYMY010000206.1 GCA_903927465.1 uncultured Rhodospirillales bacterium
CGGCTTGCGCACCCAGGCTTCGGGCGGATTGGCCACACGGTGCTGCTTGAGCTTGAAGGACTTCCGATTGTAGACGTTATTGCCGATGTATTTTTCATTGGTGAGAATTTGATGCACCGTCCCGCTGGTCCAAAGTCGGCCCAGATCGGTGCGCAGCCCATCGGCATTGAGTTGGCGCGCAATCTCTCCCTCATTCAGGCTTTCCTCAATAAAGCCCCGATAGATCCTTTGGACTATCTCAATTTCATCTTCGGGGCCGGGGCGAAGCACGACGCGATCTGTCTGAAGGCTTTTATGCTCCCCACGTTTCAGTTCGGCCTTGAGCGCCCCGGATTGGTCGAGCAGTACGCGGCGTAGGCCAAATCCCGCAGAGCCACCCTGGCGATAGCCAAGCTCAATCAACCGGCATTGGCCAGCGAAAACCTTGGCGGATAATTCGCGGCTATATTCCCCGGCCATGGCGCGCTTGACGCCCTTGACGATGGTTGAAACCGGCGAGCCATCATTATCGAACTGCTCCGCGCAATAAACCACGCGAATGCCGGCCTGCTTGCAGATGAATTCGTAATACGCGCTTTCGTCAGCGTCCTGGAAACGACCCCAGCGGCTGACGTCATAAACAAGAATCAGTCCGAAATCGGTCTTGCCTGCGCGCACATCGGCGAGAAGCTTTTGCAGCCCCTCCCGACCACCGATGTTGAGGCCGCTTTTGCCTTCATCGGCATAGGTGCGGACAATTTCGATATCGTTTCTTGCTGCGTATTCCTTGATCTTGTCGCCTTGATTTTCAGTCGAGTATTGCTGGTGCTCCGTCGACATGCGCACATATTGCGCAGCGCGGCGAGCAAGCGGCAATCGAGGCGTTTCTGTCTGCATCTTTGGATTGAGCCAAATCGTTTTTCGTATCCGTCACGCATAAGGAGAGGTACGCGGCATGGCAAGTCTTATCTTTGAAAATCTTCAGATATGAACTGAGAAAAATGAATATTGCTTATCAAATTTCAAAATGCATCAGAATTACAGATTCATATTTTGTCGCACAGCGAAGATTGCGGGCACCAATACCACGATGAGACGCTGCCTCCTGAACGCGGACCGGTGCCATGCTGAGTTACGCCTTATTGCGCGCGATGACCTCGGCTGCCGAAAGCGTGGTAGGAGGTGTCAGGCGCTGTAAAGGCATGCTGCAATTCAGCTTTCAGCCTATCGAAAGCTTCTCGCTCCACCCGCTCCTTGTCGCGGCGAATGCCCGCTTTAAGCTTCACGCGAACCGTTCCCATAGCGAGACACCTCCTTTGCATTCGCCTTGCGGCGGAAATGATGCTCAACACATCGCCCAACAAGCTATCTTCGCTCAGTACCGCGATGGCTCAAAGGGGTTGCGGATAGGAACACCGAGACCGCTGACGTCAGCAGCGTTCCGTGTCACGAGCACCAAGCCGTGCACATTCGCGGTTGCAGCCAGAAGCGCGTCCACCACGGGGACAGAACGGATGGCCGAGATCCGGCCCCAGCTTTCCGCTACGGCAGCGTCAATACCCAATATGCGCGGCCCGAACGCCTCCAAGACAGCTTGCAGCCACACTTCAAGCGCGCGCGCCTTGTCAGGATCTCGGGCCCGAACAGCTTCGACACCCTTCCTAATCTCGCCAATGGTAAGCGTACTCAGGAAGATGTCCCGATCCTCGACGCTGGACCACCACGCGGCAACGGCGGAATGGCAGCGCGGCCCTTTTCGGACCTCAGAGATGACGTTCGTGTCAACAAGCCAGGTCACAGCTCCACGGCGCGCCCCATGTCACGCTGACGATCAAGATCGATCCCATCGAGCGGCGCCGATTCAATAAGGTTCTTGAGGCTGCGGACCGGCCCTGGGCTAAACCGGCGCAAAAGCAAAGCTCGCGCTTCAGCGGCCTGTCCGGGGTCTGCGAGGGCAGCCACAACCGCACGAAGCAGTGGGGCGTCTTCGCCGCGAACCTGCACCTCAAGACGCTGCAGACCTCGGCTGCGCAGCCGCTTTCGATGCTCAGCCAGCGCCGCGCTGGGCGGGACACGAGATTTCGATGGAGGAGAAGGTCGCTGTCTGGTCATTCCGGAAATCTATCCGGAATATCAAAAAACGCAAGGAAAAGGTGGGGGCTGCTCTGCGGTCCTTATCGGCAGGGCCTTTCGCCCTCCCGGTCTGGAACTGACCCTTGGCCGGTTTGAACCACTTCAGGGTCTCCCGTTCGAGCATCAGCCTTCACCTGGCCTTAGCGGTTCTTGTTATGAATAACTGCGCCTTCTTAACGAGATCGATGGCCGAGGAGCCGATCAACTTCAGCCTTGACCCGACTTTTCGAGAGACCAACTACGCCGAAGCGTTCATAAAGCGACGCGATCAAGGGAAACAGGTGCTCAGCCAGACGAGCCGTGACATCCTGGGCCGGAAGCACTGCTTCCAGCATGGCCTCATCACTTCGGGCAGCGTGCCCCTCGATCAGCAGGTCGGCCAATGGGTTCGCCCACGAGCGTAACACTCTCCCGCTCAGGCCAGAGTAAACCGCGCGGAAGCGGATGGTCGGCGATGCCTGATCGTTTGCTCGCATAAGGATCGCCAGCTTCTCGGCATGCAGCAGCGCCTCGCCCATGCGCCATATAGGCAGCGTTGTGTCCATGATCGTGCCTGGCGAGAACGTCTCCTGGCTGTCTTCCTGGTATCCACGGATGAGGAAAAGGCGCCCAGTGGGTGTGGCGCGCCAGAAGTCACTATGCGCCGCATCGTCGAAGCCACGTTTAGTACCGTTGTGTCCGTTGGGGGCAAGCCAGCACTCAATCGTGCCGTCCACTTCGCGCGGTGCAATCTCGGGCCTTTGTGGAACCCAGAATACTGGCCAACCCGTATGCCTCGTCACTGCCTTGTCCAGGATTGCCTCAAAGGTTGTGAGGCTGGGTGTTTTCAACTCGCCTTCAAGGCAATAATCAAAGCGGTACCAGCCGTGCGGAAATCGGCCGGGTGAGTCTTTCGGCAGATCTTTCGTAAGGTTACGCCAACGTTCGAATGCGTCGCGTACAAATCCTTCCTGCGCTCCCTGATCGGTCTGCTCGTCTACCAGACCGACGACGCGCAAGATGTCGAACGCCTTCGACAGCGTGAGGGTTGTTTCGCCACGCTCGAAGGCAGCCATTGTCGGAACGCTGACGCTTGCGAGCGCGGCGTGCTCCCGCTGAGTAAGTTTCTCCGCCTTTCTTCGGCGGATAGTCTCGTCCACCAGCGCTGGCCAGTTCAAAGGCGTCATCGCGCGAACATTCTCAGGCATGCGTTTGTCACAATCTCTGCGAACCGATTTCTGAATCCGTCTGGGCTTTCTGCGGCGGGCGGAGCAATAATCGGTGCTGCCTTGCGCACCTGCCGCTCGAGAGCCACAAAGGCTTGGTCGACTGCTCGCTTTGGCAAGCCGATCTCCAGCCCGAAGCGCCGAAACAGGGATTGGTCAGCTTCGTCCAACCTTACTCGGCGCCCACCGATGGTTAGCGCCAGCGCCTGATCCAAGCCATCATAGATCGCAGTGTTCAACACATCATACACAGGCGACAGGCGCAGTCCTGCAGGTGTTTCCAGCAGCGAGAAATTCTTCAAATGCGCATCACAGTTGCCGATGAGCGCGAAGACGAGCAAGCGCCGATAGAAGCGCAACAGGTCGATTGATGGGCGCACCGAATGCTGCTTGATGATTGATGCAATATCCTCATACGCTGCATTGTACTTGCCCGCGTAGTCCTGCCCGCGAGGTTTGCATAGAATCTGCGCGCAATCCTCGAGCCTTAGCTTTTCGCCGCGTGCGCTCCGGTCGAACCGGGTGACGACAAGGGCCTGCTCCTCGACTACCGAAACATGGGCCAGCTCGAACTTCGTGACTTCGTTCGTACCCAGCACGGCAGCCGTCCAGCGCAGGCTTAGGGCCTCGTTGCGAACCAGGCTCTGGATCCGCTCCGAATTGAACTTGGCGATGTACGGCGCAAGCCCTTGAGGGGCTGCCGGCCGGAAGGCGTTCCCCTCCTTCACCACGAGAAGTTTCCTCTGGATGCCGGAGACCGTCCTGCCAGGGCTCGCCGTCGCCTCGGTAATTTCGGGGGCTGGGGCTAGGTCGCTAGGTGGACGCAGGCTCACCGCACCAATGCAGTCGGCGCCGTACCTCAGGAGGAGGCCGAGATCGTCTTCCTCGAGCACGTGAGCGACCCGGGCCTGCTGCTCACGCAGCCAGCCCTCTGGCGCGAGATGCTCGAAGAACGGATGAAGCCCTCGGGCCCACTCATGCTCCCGCCGAACCGCTGGGAAGCAACACGCGATTTCATTGTTCCAGCCTGAAGCGTAGGTAAAGCGGGTCCCACCGCCGGCTGTCTCTGTTAGGCTGCCTGCTAGCTGGTCCTTGTAAAGGATGTCGGCGGTCCGCGAAGCCATGCTAAGGTTTATTCCATCCCTGCTCGGCAGAGCCAAAGATTGGCCCCTGGGAACAGGTCTGCCTTGCCATATAGCCTATCGACTCTAAAAAGCAAGCCATAATTTCATTTGTTTCTGTCGACTTGGCTAGAGAAAGTCTTAGTTTTCTTGTGGGCGTTATTTTCGGCCTTCCACTTCCCCCGTCTAGCAAAAGCTTCGCAAGTGCGGCGGCCACCGCGCCTCCCCGCATTCTCCAGGCAACAGGTCGGCAAAATTTCGAATCCCCGTACACCCCATCCGCCAGATTTCAGTCGCGAACCGGTTCCAGCCCTGAAAATGGCCCCCGTTTCTTTGAGGATTTCAAAGGAATTTGCGAAGGCGACTAAACCTCTCAGACCCCGAGGAGGCCGAAAATGGGTCTCTGAAGCCCTTTCGTCTCTTTTCGACCAAACCTCGCCAAAATTGGTTTACTCAAATAAAATAACATCTTTTCAGATGCTTACAATTTTGGCGGCCTTGCCCAGTTCGTGACGGTTCTCTCGCCTGCCGAGAAGAAATGGGCCTCAACCCGGAATGGGCGTAGGGGCGCGTGGCTCTGGAGAACTATCGCGAAGGAGAAGACAGTCGTCAGAGGCCCGAGCCAAGCGCGACGCGGGATTGAGTTGAGAACGTCAAGGGTGCAGGAAACAAAAAAAGAACATTCGATGTGACCGTATTCTGAATTTGCTGGCAAAATCCCGAAATCTCAATTTTAATGAACCGGCCTTCATCACGAGAGGGCGTCGCAATGTCCACTATCCGCTGTGGAGGGGGTCGCAACGAGATGAAAATGAATCCGTCAGGAATGCCGGAGTTGGGCTTCCAATGAACAGGTTTTCAATTGCGCTCCGCGATGGGATTCACGCCACCCTTGACGCCACAAACTCGGCAGTCAACGTCCGGACGCTGCGCATCGCAGTTACCGGGCTCAGCCGTGCAGGCAAGACTGTTTTCTTGGTCTCGATGATCAGTAATCTGATGGCAATGGGCCGTGAGGTAGCCGGCACCCGCCGAAATACGCTCCCAGAGCTTGCAAAACTGCTGAAAGGCGAAAACGGTGAAGGTTCCAGATTAATAGATGTTGAGATCGAGAACTCCGGAACGCAGGACTTCCCTCTCTTTGATTATGAAGGCCTCCGCGATCGGCTGGCAAAGGGCGCCAACGGTGTATGGCCGCCCGTAACTGATCGGCCTGCAATGATAACGCTGCGCCTGACGTTGCGTCGGCCGTCCAAGCTCGGCCAGATCTCGGGCAATAAGATCCTGCGGATTGAGTTGCTGGACTATCCGGGAGAGTGGCTTTTGGACCTGCCTCTACTGGAACAATCATACGAAGCTTGGTCTGCGGAAACTTTGGCAGGCCTCCGCGGAGAGATCCGATCAAAATTTGCAGCCGAATTCCTCGCATTCCTGCAAACACTTCAGCCAAGCGCGCCGGCCTCGGATAAGACAGCCGAACATGGCTTCGAACTTTATAAGGATGCGCTGCTCAGAAGCCGACAAGAGGCTGGCCTAAGGTGGCTGCAACCAGGACGATTTTTGATGCCGGGACCAGAGGGCGAAATTCCACTAATGAAGTTTTTCCCTTGGACGGGCGCCCCTTCACCGGTGCGTGGCTCACTGGGAGCGGTTCTTCGCGATCGGTTTGATGCCTACAAAAATTTAGTACGCACAAGTTTTTTCGAAAAGCATTTCAGCCGGTTCACCCGGCAGATTGTACTTGTTGATACACTCGGAGCCTTATTCGCAGGGCAAACCGCGTTTGAGGATACCACCCGCGCTCTCCGCAGCATTGGCGAGAGCTATGCGCAACAGTTGGAGCGTGGATGGATAGCGGGGAGGAAAATAGATTCGGTAGCCTTTGCAGCAACAAAATCAGATCATGTAGATGATCTTCAACGTGAAAATTTGAAGGGACTGCTTAAATGTTACGTTGAAGCAGATAAGGTACCGACGCGTGGTCGAGCTACATACCATGCTATTGCTGCTGTAAGGTGTACTACAGATGTAGACATTGTCGACACTGAAGGGCGTAGTCATCGAGCTGTCATGGGTCTACCGCTCGGCCAGACCCGACTGCGCCCTTTTCGGGCGGGTACGGTGCCGGCAGACAAAGTTCCAAAATCCTACTGGTCAAATTCTTATTTCGTTATGCCACAGCTCGCGCCACCGGAATTTCCGGCTGGTGATGCACATCCGATCGAGCATTTGAACCTTGATGGCTTGCTGGCTGAGCTGCTCAAGGACGAGCTGTAATGGAAGGGCCACGCTTCCTTGATGAGCCCTCGCCCCCGGTGGCTGCTTCGCCTGTGGAGGCACCTATAAGCCAAAACAACAAAAGGCAAGTTACGTCGTCGGAAACAACGGTAGCGCCATCAGCCCTTGAGCCAAATGGCGCTGAGGGACCTCGATTTCTTGATGAGCCACCCAACACCGCCAGAGGTAGCGCATCAAGTAATCCGTCGATTTCAGAAGACCCTGACCGAGCCATGGCGCCGCGTGGCTGGATTGAAGGAGTGGTAGGCAGAGAAGGTCCTATAAGACATAATGATCCTGCCCCGCTCAGGGTTCTGTCGTCCGAGCGGCCAGCGCTTGTTGTCGGTGCTATTGCGCTTTTGATCTTGCTCGTCGGTCTATCGGTTTTGCAGCTAGCTAATTTCGTTGTCGATCAGTTTGCAAGAGCTGCCTGGCTTGGTTTTGTCACCATCGCGATTCTCAGTCCCGCGATCGCTGTTCTTGCATGGTCTTTCATACGCGAATGGCGTGGCTACGCGGTCCTCGGACAAATTGACGCAGTGCGTAGTGGCCTGGCGGACCAGGATATATCGGTTGTACGCGAGCGTGCTGAGAGTTGGTTATCTTCCATAGGAGCTTCTGAAGAAACTCGAAGAGTGGTTAACAAAGCTTCTGATTCCATGACATTGCGTGAATTACTGCGGGCTGGCCCTCTTACGGAAACACATGAACGTGCCAAAGCGGCAGGCTCCACGGCTGCGCTTCAGATCCTCGGTGCTACCGCGGCGAGTCCATGGCCAGGATTCGACGGTGTGTTAGTAGTCTGGCGCAGTCTCAGACTTATTCGGGAAATTGCACAGCTATACGGGCACCGTCCTGGGGTTGTTGGAACACTTGCACTCTTCCGACGGGTCGCTCTTGACGCAGGCGCAGTTGCAGCAACGGAGGTCGCAGTTTCGTCGGCCACAGAAGCGCTATTGAATTTCCCGCTAGCTGGCGGCCTGGCAGGACAAGCCGCCGGTGGCGCCGTGGCTGCGCGACGCATGATTCGTCTAGCTCATGCGACTGCCACAACCTGTAGCCCCCTCTGATAAGGCACACTCTGCGTGTAGGAGCAGTTTAACAGACCCACGCGAGCAGATTCGCGGAAGAGACGCCATGACAGGCTTTCCGCGGATCAGAACGAAACAGGCGCGATCCCAGACAATTTGTGTGTTTAGACTGCGCCAAAATCGGCGTAGCACGGCGCAAAATAGTCCAGATGCGCCTAGCAAATTGCCTGGGCACCGCCACCGGCAAACCAACCCGGAGAGACAATTCAAGGTTTCGGTCCGCTAGCTAAAACACCCGCCCCATCTGCTCGCCCCAAGGCAGTTTCGCCACCTCGACCATTTCATTGATCGAAATCGCCGGCGGCCGGCGTTTCACCACCAGCGCCTCCAGCACCTCAGGCGCCAGAAACGCCAGCCGGATCATCCGGCCGACATACTGGTCGGAAATCTTCTCCCTGGCGGCGATGTCCTGGATGCCCGCCATCTCCCCCTCCTCCAACTGCCGCCGCCACTTCCAGGCCCGCGCAATGGCGCGCAGCACATGCGGGTCCTGGCCATGGCTGCCAGGCAGCCCGGCATCCTCGGGCGGCAGGATCTTCGGCCGCCCATTGCGCTTGCGCAGCGTCAGCGGAATCACAACCCGGATGGTGTTGGCGGTTTCACTCATGCAAAGGCCTCCTCTTTCGCGGGTAGCAGCATGTCCCGCAGGACCAGGCCAAGCCCTTCTTTGCGCAGATCAACCGCGATGCCATTGGTGCTGACGGTAATGCGCTCGACCAGCAATTGGACGATGCGCGCCTGCTCGGCCGGGTACAGGGCGCCCCAAAGCCGCTCAAACCCGGCAAGGGCCGCGACGACGGCGGCTTCCTCCACTGCCGCGCCCTCGCGGCGCAGCGCGGCAATGGTGCGGGCGGTGATTTCCGGGGCGCGGATCATGCGGTGGATTTCCCCAATCACCGCGTCCTCCACCATCGGCGCCGGCAGACGCAGCGGACCCGGGCTTTCCCCCAGCGCCCGGCTGCGGATCACATCCATGGAAACATAGTAGCGATACTGCCGAGTGCCCTTCTTGGTGAAAGCCGGCGTCATGGCGCAGCCGCTCTCGGTAAAGATCAGCCCCTTCAGCAAGGCAGGCGTGCGTGCCCGTGCATTGGCAGCACGCAGCCTTGGGCTGGTTTGCAGAATGCTATGCACCTTGTCCCACAAGCTACGGTCAATGATCGGCGCATGCTCGCCGGGATAGGAAACGCCCTTATGCGTGGCCTCGCCCAGATAGACCCGGCTGTTCAGCAGCCGATAGATATAACCCTTGTCGACCGGCCTGCCGCTTTTGGTGCGGACACCTTCCGCCACCAGCGCCTTGGCGAGTTTGGTGGCGGAGCCGATCGCCACGAAGCGCTTGAAAATCATCCGCACTGTCGCGGCTTCGGCTTCATTGATGATCAGTTTGCGGTCGCGCACGTCATAGCCAAGTGGGACATAGCCGCCCATCCACATGCCCCGCTTGCGAGAGGCCGCGAATTTGTCGCGAATGCGTTCGCCAATCACCTCACGCTCAAATTGCGCGAAGGACAGCAGGATGTTGAGCGTGAGCCGCCCCATGCTTGTGGTGGTATTGAAGGACTGAGTGACGGAGACGAAGGTGACCTGGTTGCGATCGAAAATCTCAACCAGCCTGGCGAAATCCATCAGCGAGCGTGACAGCCGGTCAATCTTATAGACCACGATCACGTCAATCAGCCCGGCCTCTACATCGGCCAGCAGGCGCTGCAACGCGGGGCGGTCCAGCGTGCCGCCGGAAACGCCGCCATCATCATAGGGCTCGCGAATGGCGGCCCAACCTTCTGAGCGTTGGCTGGCGATATAGGCCTCGCACGCTTCCCTCTGCGCATCGAGGGAGTTGAATTCCATGTCGAGCCCTTCTTCGCTCGACTTCCGCGTATAGATGGCGCAGCGCAGGCGGCGTGGCGTCTGCAATGTGGGTCCTGGTGCTCGGTTCATCGCGGATCCCGCCCGGCCTCACGCAGGCCGAAAAAGCGATAGCCATTCCATTGCGTGCCGGTGATGGCGCGCGCGACGGCCGAGAGCGATTTGAATTTCCGGCCCTGCCAATCAAAGCCATCGCGCAGCACGGTCACGCTATGCTCGGCGCCATCCCATTCGCGCAGCAGGCGCGTGCCTGGGATTGGCTTGCGCGGGTCGGTCATGATCGCCTTGTGGGTGTTCTTGCCCTCAAGTTCCTTGACCAGCAGGTCGAGCACGCGGCGCGTGTCGCGCGAAAGCCCACCCAGCATGAGTTCCTGGATGCGATTGCCGAGGCGCACTTCCAGATAGCTTCGGCTGTTATTCGGCGCGGGCGTGCCAAAGAGCGTTTCCCATCTTTGCTTGAGCTCGACCACGCTCATTTTCCGCAGCGCTGCCAGCTGTGCCACGACGCTGGCATCGCTGGGGCCGGCGTTTATTCGAACCGCTTCTGCTTCAGGTTTTTTCTTGGTTGCTGCCATCAACTTTCTCCGACGCGAATGGTTGGTTTGCGACGACCAACACGGCGTTTGAGGGCGAGAATGTCGAATGAACTTTCTCTGTTTTCGGCAGATAAAGAACTTGCCTCCTGGGCCTCAAGGCGCCTCAGCCCGGCGGCCAGGATGCACGCAACTTCATCCAGGCGCGCCGGTCCCGAGAGGCACTCGGCAGGGAGAGGATTGGGGCCGGAGAGAGCGTTGCGCATTGAGACCATCTGCAATCAAAGGGATCGGGCGAAGCATCATCGCCGCCTCGATTGCTTGAAGATGATCGTGCTTTTGCGCGGATGAAAGAGGAATCCAGCAGCGCAGGAAAATGAGCTATAAAGAAAGCACCAGAGCGAAGATGATTGGCATGCCTCGCGCCCTGGTCAGGAACGACTGAAACGAATCATTCCTAATGTACCCGGTACATCTGGGCGGCGCTTAGTCCGGCTTAATTCCAGCCTCAGCCACCACCTGACGCCATAGCGGCAATTCATGGCGCAGCCGATCAGTCAATTCCTGAGGGCCGCTCAGCAATAGCGTACCGCCAGACGCAGCCATCCTTTGCCCGAGGACTGAGCCTGAACGGAGTGGCACAATTTCGCTCACAAACTTGGCAATATTAGCTTCTGGCATATTGCGCGCGGCGCAAATGCCAAACCAAATCATAATGCCGGTACCTGGCACGACCTCGGTAATGGATGGGACTTGAGGCAGCGCTTCAGAACGCTGGGGCGCAGTGACGCCAAGGGCAACTGCCCTACCTTCGCGGATATGCGGCAGCATCACGGCTAGATCAGCGCTCATGACATCAACATCACCGGCAAGAAATCCGCTTATGAGCTGACCAGCACCACGATAGGGAACGTGCTGCCAAGAGATACCCGCCCGAATACCAAAAAGGGCTGGCGCCATGTGCGTCGTCGTACCATTGCCGGAGGTCCCGTAGGTGATCTTCCCCGGATTGGCTTTCGCCGCGGCGAGCAGTCCCTGCAGGTCCTGAAATTGCGCATTTGGCCTTACCGCAAAACACATGCTGGATTCTGAAACCAGCGACACGGGCAGAAGGTCAGTCAATGGATCATAGCCAATGTCCGGCTGCACCGCAGGCTGGATAGCCACAGCGCCGGTGATCATCAGAAAAGTGTGGTCATCTTGCGCAGCAATCACCTGCTTGGTGCCCAGAGCACCACCCGCACCCGGGCGGGTTTCAACAATGACGGGCTGGCCAAGTCGCTGCGTTAGATGCTCAGCAATAAAGCGCCCAGGTATTTCAACTGGTCCGCCAGGCGCATAAGGAATGATGATGCGGATTGGGCGAGTGGGCCATTGGCGCGGCTGTGACGAGGCTGAGTTTGCAGCTAGCGCAGAAAGCGCAGCAGTGGAGACCAAAAATCTGCGAGATAAAGCCACAGCCAAGTTCCTCTCAAAAGATATCGCTCGTGTTCTGCACACAGTCAGCGGCATTTGGGCCACCGGTTTCCGCTCTGAGCACGGGTTTCTTACTCCCCATGACAGCATCAATTCGGGGCGATTGCTATAAGCGAGGCAAGAAAAGAATAGGGAGACAATCCTGCCCGGTGGATCGGCCTACTGCCGCCGCCGCGCCTGCCGCCAGTCCCAGGGCATCTCGAAGCGTCCTGCCCACATTCCCAGTGTCAGATAGCGCGCGAGATTCTCGTCGCTCACATAGTCCACCGAAAAGCGCCGATACGCCACAGCCCAGCCATGCGCGACGAGCGACTGCCCGACATCCCGCCCGCCTGCCCAGCAAGTGGCAACAAGGCGCTGATAACGATCCCGCTCGCGGCTGATGCAGTGGATCTCTCCACCCGCCACTGCTGCGGCCAATTCCGATGCGGCGCGGCGCCCGCAAGCCCAGGCTTCCCCGGCACTGTCTTCGCAGGTCTGCCGAATCTCAGGCGCGTCAACGCCATGCAAACGCAGCCGCGTGTCGCCCACCTGGAGTGTATCGCCATCAATCGCCCGGGCTTCGCCCTGCAGTAGGACCGGCTCCACGCGCTTGGCCGCGACAGGCGTGGCAGCCAAGCCCAGAACCAGCAGCGCGAACGCGAATGCAGCGCATGGATTTCTCACTTCAGGACCTCCGATCCTGTGCACACCGGAAACCAATATAGACCACCGCAGTTTCCGGGGGCTTACTGGCGCGGTGGTCGTTGCGCATCTGCGCCGCGCCATACCACCAGGATCCGCCTCGCGTGATGCGTTCGCTGCCAAGCGCAGTATCAACCCATTCCCAAGCATTCGCGCCCATATCGTAGAGCCCATTCACGCCAGCCTGGGTGGTGCCAACGCGCGCAGGACCGGTGCCTCGGTTGAGCCGTGCGGAGCGATCCAGGGCAAAGGGCGTCGGCCCGCAATCGCGCAGACAATTCGCCCCTGTCGGGCGTTCGTCGGTGGGATAGGGATAGGTTGCGCCGGTCTGGAACGGCGCCGGAGGCGAGGCCCGCCTTTCGGTATGCGCGGCTTCCAGCCATTCAGCATCGGTCGGCAGGCGCTTGCCAGCCCAGCGGCAATAGGCAGCGGCTTCATCAAAGGTGACGTGCACAGCGGGCTCGCGTTCATCAGCGGGCTCACCGAAAGGCATACGCCAAGTCCAGCCAGGCTTGCGCACCCATCCTGCTTCGAACACCGAACCACCGCCCTGGCGTTCGGCCATGGTCACCATGCTTGTGGCGGCAGCAAAGCGGCGAAAGGCACCAACCGAGACCTCGGTCCGGTCAATGGCAAAGCGGCCGATCGGCTGCATTTCCCCATCCGCACGTGCGGTTGGCGCTGCAAGCAGGGCCAGAACAATCAGCAGCGGCTTTCCAAGCATGCGGATCATCACAGCTTCTTCCCCGCCCAGATAACGCGACCAATGATGTTCACTTCCTCAGTCGGGCGCTCATAGTCGCCGTAAAGCGGATTGACCGATTTGATCACGATGCGTGATGGCTCCGCGGTCGGGATATGCTCGATGCGCTTGGCAACAATGCCAAGCCCGTCCCAGATCACGAAAATGCCAGGCGGTGCCGGCACACGCTGCGACGTATCCACCAGCACGCGATCGCCTGAGGCCAAAAGCGGTTCCATCGAATCCCCATCAATGGTGATGATCCTGGCCACGACAGCGCGGCAGGCTCCTGCGCCTGGTATGTCGTTGGGCTGGAGATGTCGGTGCGCGAATGGGCCATGCGCCAAGGCTGGGGCGGACGGCCTGTGCCGCCGCCGCAGGCACAGGGGATGCTGGTGGCGACGCTCAGCGTGCTGGCAGGGCATTTCGGGCTGGCGGGGCGGCGACGGGCGGCGTGAATGGATAACTCTGCAATTCCAAGTAACCAGCAAGACAGTTGTTTACTCGCTTGTCGAATCAGAGGACGAAAAAAGAAAGCCTCGCATCGAGTAGCCACGGCCCGCTAGAAAAATCTCCCCGTTCAGAAATTTTTCAAGATACTGGTGCAGTCTCACATTTGCTGCTTGTTTTGAATTTTCGTCATTATTGAATGATTCTTCCAAATGAATTACGAGTTCCGGACTCTGTTGCGCAGCCAGCGAATGTTCAAGCGTTCGCATCCACGAGACAAAATATTGTCGTTTCATGCGCAAGGTGACATATACCTCGCCTTTGCCATCTAACTGCAACATACTTTGAAAAGCATTTGCTCGACTAAATACTCTTCCATGTACCCCCCAATCTGCCATAGATGGATACTTCTTCCATAAATCTCGCTCGAAAAAATATAAATCTTCGACAACTAAAATATGTGCTTTTCGATGTTTATTCAGTTTCAGATCAAGCGCTTTGAAATATTCCTTTATAAAATCGCCTCTTGATAGGGCCAACGCGAACGACAGTCCAAAGGAAACTAGGCCATTAGGTGTGAACTCATAAGCGGTGTCCGATCCCCCCGGAAGGGGAGGTGTTCCTGGAGGAATGTAATCACGCTCCTCAATTGTAAAGCCACATCTTCCAGACATGGCAGCGTACCACTGGAACTTAGGCCCCATCACTTGGAAACCAGGCTGAACACGCTCGATTGCGGCATTAAAACGCAGCTTGACTGACGCAGGTCTAGAATCTTGTGTCATAACCGGTCTCTCAGAAATTTTTATCGGCTTGGAACTTCCTGAAGTGCAACTTAGCAAACTCTTGGCCGAACAAGCAATGTTAAGGAAAATGAAAGCAGAGCAGTGACCGGCTCGGCTTTTGTGTAACACTAGAAATTCTTGCTCAGCGAAAACAAAGGTAGTGCAGCGAAAGATTGTCGTGTTGCACAGCGGAATTCGCTTCGGCTATTATGCCTTCACCTTAAAGAATTGTGATCGCGATTGATCGTGAGGTCGTCGCAGGTGACGTTGCTGAAGGCCAGAGAGGAATAGCGAAACCAAGAGTGAACCTGATGGTTCCTTCCTGGCGATTTTGTATGCGGGGGGCGGAAGCGCCCGACCCCTCTAGCGTCAGAATAAAAATATGGGTTGCAGTTTGCACCATAGCGACGTGAATTCAATGACTTAGGTGCAAACCCAGGCCCCTCAGGTTTGCACCAGGTTTGCACCCAACCCCCGCATGGTTTGCGGGCTGCTGGCGAGATAGGTCATCGTACCTGAAAGATGGCTTCGACCGAGCAGGGGAAGTCCATCGGACCCACCGTGCCCACGGCAAAGCGTGCATGCCGCCCCGCGTCACCCATGAGTTCCACCATGAGATCTGACAGCGCATTGGCCACCAGAGGCGCTCCGCGGAAATCGCCGGCGGAATTGATGAAGAACCCGAGCTTCACACAGCGCACGATCCGGTCGAGGTCCCCGTCCAGGGCCGACTTCATCTGTGCCAAGATATTAAGCCCAGACAACTTCACAGCTTCGCGCGCCTCGGCCTCGCTGATCTCGACGCCTACACGCCCAATAAACGGCTGCTGACTGCCATTCAGCGGCGGTTGACCCGCTACGAAGGCAAAACCTTGGGCAATGACCACGGGCTGATAGCTGAACACGGCAGTCCCTGCGGGGGGCAGGGTGAGGCCCAGTTCGCTGAGACGTACCTCGATCCGACTAGCCATACTGACAATCCTCTTGGCAAAGGGTGTACCGCACCCAGTTTCCTGGATACGCCGTTGGACTATGCGGCGCGCCTGAGTGTCGTGTCGAGCCAGGTGGCGCGCGCGTCTAGCGGGCTGAGGTACCTGACTTCGTCACGTGCCAGCCGAGGAACTCGGCATCCAATGCTCTGCGACGCCGAAAGCCCGCACCGCACCATCCTGGACGGTGGTGACCTGGGTGGCGTCGGTCGCCCACATGCCGGTCGCCGAATCCCGCCGTTTGTCACTGAGTTTGACGCGCTCCCCACACTCCAAAACCTGGATACCCCCCATGACGCTTCCCTGGATGGCCGAGCGGATCCAACTCCGCGCGATTGC
>CAIYMY010000207.1 GCA_903927465.1 uncultured Rhodospirillales bacterium
CTGCCCATCCGCCGCCTTCACATGCGGATGGCGCTGCGCGTTCACCAGCATGACGCCATATTGATTGAACAGCCGCGTATCACCTTCAATCAAAATCCGCTGATCCTGCCGATTACGAAAGCTCAGCCAGGTGCCACGATCCGCCAAAACATAAGCGCCCTGCGCGGCGGCGGTATTCAACGCCGGGCCCATGCCTTGCCCCACTTCGCGATACCATTGCCCGCGCCCAGTAGCGGGATCAATGCCAGCCAATTGCCACAAGCGAAGCTCCGCCGCATGGGTGCCGCTGCGATCTCCCCGGCTGATGAAGGGCGCGCGCGCGGCGGCGATGCGGCGCAGCGCTTCCGCTGTATCGCTAAGCCCGGCAATGCGCGCAGGGTCGGCGGTGGGGCCGGTGATCACAAAATCATTGAACATCACATGCCGCCGCGGTCCGCCAAAACCTTCCGCAACAAAGCGTTCTTCGGCAGCGCGATCATGCACGAACACCACATCCGCATCGCCGCGCCGGCCCACATCCAAGGCCTGGCCCGTGCCCAGCGCCACCACGCGCACGGCAATGCCGGTTTCGCGCGTGAAGATCGGCAAGATATGGCCAAACAGCCCGGATTGTTCCGTGCTGGTGGTGGAAGCAACGGTAATGCTGCGTTCCTGCGCGAGGGCAGGCAGCGCAACAGCCGCGAGCAGCATCGGCAAAATGCCGCGCCGAAAAATACCCATCATGTTTTGCTTCCTTTCTTTCAAACCCATCACCACACCAATTCGCCGCGCAGAAACGCACGCGCGGTGGCTGAAGCTGACTGCTGGAAAAACGCCTCAGCCGGCGCCTGTTCCAACACACTGCCGCGATGCAGAAACACCACATCCCCCGCAAGGCGCCGCGCCTGCGCCAGATCATGCGTTGTCATGACAATCTTGGTGCCGCGCTGCGCCAGCGTCAGCACAATCTCCTCCACCGCACGCGTTGCAGCGGGGTCCAGGCTTGCTGAAGGCTCGTCCAGAAACAGCAATTCGGGCTGCAAGGCAGCGGCGCGCGCCAAGGCCAAACGCTGCTGCTGGCCCACGGAAAGCTTGCGCGCCGCATCATCCGCGCGATCAGCAAGCCCCACCAACGCCAGCGCTTCCTCTGCCCGCGCGTCACGGTCCTCCCGCGCCACACCGGCCAAAGCCATGGGATAAAGCGTATTGGCGAGAACAGACCGGCGCAGCAGCACCGGGCGCTGAAACACCATCGCCTGGCGCCGCGCGGCCTGGTCGGTTGGCATCGCCCAAAAAACCCGCCCGGCCGAGGGCTTCAGCAAGCCATGCAGCAGCCGCAGCAGCACGCTTTTCCCCGCACCATTCGCGCCAATCAGCAACGTCGGCGCGCCAGCGGTAATCTTCAGCGTAACATCGCTCAAAATCTCCGCGCCACCTGCGGAAAAACCCAAGCCTTCTGTGCAAAGCGGCAAAATGGATTGAGGTGCCTGCATTTCAGCCGGCCCAGCGCGCGGCAATGCCCCGCACCCCTTGCGCCAGCGCATTCACGCCAAGCACAATCGCCATCAGTACAATCCCGAGCGCCAGCGCCAAAGGCAAATCACCCTTGCTGGTTTCAAGCGCAATTGCGGTGGTCATCACGCGGGTGAAGCCCTCAATATTGCCGCCCACCACCATCACCGCGCCCACTTCCGCCGCTGCCCGACCAAACCCCGCCAGCAGCACCGTCAGCAGCAGAAAGCGCCCATCCCACAATAGGGTCGGCACCGCGCGCCACGGCCCCGCACCAAAGGACCGCAGCTGTTCCGCATATTCTTCCCACATGCCTTCCAGCACCTGGCGCGTCAGCGCCGCCAGAATGGGCGTAATCAGCGCGGCCTGAGCCAAGATCATGGCGCCCGGCGTGAACAACAGCCCGAAGGAACCGAGCGGCCCGGACCGCGACAGCAACAGATAAATCAGCAGCCCCACCACCACCGGCGGCAGCCCCATCAGCGCATTGGTCAGCGTGATCACGCTGCCCCGCCCCGGA
>CAIYMY010000208.1 GCA_903927465.1 uncultured Rhodospirillales bacterium
GCGGGCAGTTTCAGGAAGGACCCGTCGCTTTCATCGGCTTCCACCACCATCCATTCGCCGCTGCCCATGCGCGTATTGGTGCCATAGGCATTGATGATGCCGCCATTGATCACGGTGGGGTCGAGCCGTGCAGCTTCCAGCACAGCGCCGACCAGGCTTGTCGTGGTGGTCTTGCCATGCGTGCCACCAATGGCGATGGCCCATTTGAGGCGCATGAGCTCGGCCAACATTTCCGCGCGCCGTACAATGGGAATCAAGCGCTGCCGCGCCGCCGCCACTTCCGGATTGTCGCGCTTCACGGCGGTGGAAACGACAATCACCTGCGCATTGCCCAGATTGGCAGCGTCATGGCCGATCATCACCGGAATGCCGGCGGCGCGCAGCCGCGCCACATTGGCGCCTTCGGCAATATCGCTGCCTTGTACTTGGTAACCAAGCGTGTACAGCACTTCGGCAATGCCAGACATGCCAATGCCGCCGATACCAACGAAGTGAATGGCGCCGATACTGATGGGAAGCGCGCGCATCAGGAAACCCCCACCAAATCGCGCCGCGCCAGCGCCATGACACGATCCGCAAGCTCTCGTGCCGCATTCGGGCGCGCCAGCGCTGCCGCAGCAGCGGCAGCGGATGCCATGCGCGCCGGGAAATTCAGGAAGCTCGCCAGCGCATCAGCAAGCGTTTGCGGCGTGAAGGCCGCTTGCGCGAAGACTTTCGCCGCCTCCGCCGCCGCCAAAGCGCGCGCATTAGCGGTTTGATGGTCATCAATCGCGGATGGCAGCGGCACCAGAATTGATGGCCGACCGGCGCAGGCAATCTCGGCCACGGTGGAAGCGCCGGCACGGCCAATCACCAGATGCGCGGTGGCAAGTCTGCCCGCCACATCAGGAAAAAAGGGCGCCAAATCCGCGGGAACACCGGCAGCTTCATAGGCGCTGCGCGTGCGCGCCAAATCCTCGGCACGGCATTGCTGCGTCACCAGCAGGCGCGCGCGCAACCCTTCCGGCAGAGCACTGATGGCGGCTGGCACCACATCCGCGAAAATCCGCGCGCCGAGTGATCCACCCAACACCAGCACGCGCAGCACCGTGCCTTCCGCCGGTAGCGGATAGGGCTGCCCGGCCAAGGCCGCGAGCGCCGGGCGCACAGGGTTGCCCACCACGGCGCTTCTTGCATCTTCCGGCACCATGGCAGTGTCGGCATAGGAAAGCGCCAGCAAATCAGCGCCGCGCGCCATCAGCCGATTGGCGCGGCCCAACACTGCATTCTGTTCATGTAGAATAAGCGCTGGGCGACGCGATGCGCGCATCAGCCGCGCCGCTGCCAAAGGCGGGAAGGAAGGATATCCGCCGAAACCGACAATCGCACTCGGCGACAAATTGCGGATGTGCCGGCGCGCTTCAAGCGTTCCCTTCAACAATGCTGCGGCACCGCGCATCGCCTGGCTTACACCGCGCCCGGAAAGGCCGGAACCTTGCAGTACAAAACGCTCAGCATTTGCAAAGACAGGGCTGTCATAAGCCGCGGAACGCGCATCGGTCATCAGCGCCACGCGTTCGCCGCGCCGGATCAGCTCTGCCGCAAGCGCCTCGGCAGGGAAAAGATGCCCGCCCGTGCCGCCCGCGGCGATGATGATGGGCTGCACCATGGGGCCCCTCACCGCGCGCCCCCGGTGGCCAGCGCGCCATTCGGCAAGCCGGTTCCGGCGGCGCGTTCGCCAATGCGCTTGCGTGTCAGCGCCAACAACATCCCCATGCCAAGCGCGATGGCAAGCACCGAAGAACCGCCATAGGAAACAAAGGGCAGCGTCATGCCCTTGGTGGGGATCAAATGCAGCGTGGAGGCCATATTCACGAAAGCCTGCAAGCCGAATTGCGTCAGCAAGCCGGTCGCCGCCAGCACCACGAAGAAATCAGTTTCTGCCAGCAAGCGCATCAAGCCGCGCAGCACGATGAAGGCGAAAAGAGCCAGGATCACCAGGCACACCACCATGCCGAATTCCTCTCCGGCTACGGCAAAGACGAAATCAGCATGCGCATCGGGCAGCACATTCTTCACGCGCCCTTCACCAGGCCCGCGCCCCAAAAGCCCGCCATTGGCGAAGGCTTCCATGGCGACACTCACCTGATAGGAATCGCCCGAACTTGGATCAAGAAAGCGGTGCACGCGGGATTGCACATGCGGGAACAGCAAATAGGCAAGGAAGCCAACGCCCACGCCAAGCCCCGCAAGCCCGCCCACAAAAAAGAAATTCAGGCCAGCCACGACGAATTGCGCGAAAAGCACCACGGTCATCACCAACAACATGCCAATATCGGGCTGGCTTTTCATAATCACCGCGATCACGGCAAAAAGGCCAATCGCGATCGCCCGCCCCCAAAAGCGCGAACCAGGCGCCATGCCTTCCGCAATCAACCACGCAGCGACAACGGCGAAGAAGGGCTTGAGGAATTCCGAAGGCTGCAAGGAAAGCCCAGGGATCGGCAGCCAGCGCCGCGCGCCCTTGATTTCAACGCCCACCACCAGCGTTGCCGCAGTCAGCACCAAGGCACCAGCGCAACCAAGCAAGGCAAAGCGTCGCACACCACGTGGTGAGAGCAGCGAAACCACCACCATCACCGCCGCCGCCAGCGCCAGATAAAAAACCTGTTTCAGGAAGAACATGTGGCGCGATGAGGCGCCGATACGCTCGGCCACGGCAGGCGATGCGGCCAGCATCAACACATAGCCAAAGCCGATCAGCACCATCAGTGCGGCCAGCGTCCAGCGATCCACTGTCCACCACCAGCGCCCAAGAATGGAATTATCCGCGCGGGAGAGCGCCATTAGCTTTCCCTCCTGCGCTGCTGCGCAACCAGCGCCTGCACCAGTTCACGGAAGCGATCACCGCGCGCATCAAAGCCCGAGAATTGATCCAAGGAAGCGGCTGCCGGTGAAAGCAGCACGACTGGCGCCGCGCCGGCAAAGGCTGCTTGCGCTGCCGCCGGCACTGCCGCTTCCAGTGTCGTGATGATTTCATGCGCAACGCCGGCCTCGCGCAACGTCGCTGCCATGGCAGGCGCATCGCGCCCAATTAGAAAGGCCTTTGCGATGCGCGGGAAGAACGGCGCCAGCGGCGCGATGCCGCCTTCCTTGCAGATCCCGCCCGCAATCCAAACCACACGGTCATAGAAAGCAAGTGCGCGCGCCGCGCTATCCGCATTGGTCGCCTTGCTGTCATTGACGAAGACAACGCCATTAGCCTCGGCGACGATTTCCTGCCGATGCGGTAATCCAGGGTAGCTTGCGATACCATCCGCAATCGCCGAACGCGCAACGCCCAGCGCCAGGCAGGCCGCCGCGGCCGCCGCAGCGTTTTGCGCGTTATGCGCCCCTGGCAGCGCCGCTGCCGCCCGCAGATCCAGGATCGCCCCCGCATCATCGCGCAGCATCCGGCCTTCGGCCCAAACTCCACCCGGCTGGGGGGTAGAACCCGAAATCGGCACCATCCGCGCCGCCAAACCGGCACCCATTTGCGCGGTCATCGCATCGTCCTGGCCCAGCACCGCGATGTCATTGGCCCCTTGACGCGCGAAGATTCGAGCCTTCGCAGCGGCATAGCCTGCCATGTTCCCATGGCGGTCCAGGTGATCGGGGCTGAGGTTCAACATAACAGCTACGTTGAAGCGCAGAGTTGCGATTCGCTCCAACATGTAAGACGACATTTCGAGGGTATAGACCCCCTCAGACCCCAATATATTGAGATCGAGCGCTGCGGGGCCCAAATTCCCCCCCACCTCACAGGCCATGCCGGCGCCCTGCAAAATGTGGTGGATCAGCGCAGTCGTGGTGGATTTGCCATTGGTGCCGGTGACTCCCACGAAGCGCGCCTTGGAATGGCTGGCCAGCACCGCGCGATACAGGAACTCCACATCACACAGGATGGGCGCACCTGCCGCCGTGGCCGCCTGCGCCGCCGGATGGGGGGCCGGCAGATGGTGCGGAATGCCCGGGGAAAGCAGCAGCGCATCGGCGCGGAAGGGGCCAGCCGCAGGGTCTTGCAGCGTGAGGCCGGCGGCTTCGGCTGCCGCGCGGGCTTCGGCCTTGTCGTCCCAGACCGTGACCTCGGCGCCCCAGGAAGCGAGGCGGCGTGCCGCAGGTAATCCGGCGCGGCCAAGCCCAACCACGGCGATGCGCGCGCCGGGAAAGGGGGTGAAGGGGGGGCTTGGCGCTGTCATCTGATTTTCAGCGTCGAAAGCCCAACCAGCGCCAGGATCATGGCAATGATCCAGAAGCGGATCACGATGGTGGGCTCGGCCCAGCCTTTTTTCTCAAAATGGTGATGCAGCGGTGCCATCAGAAAGACGCGTCGGCCGGTGCGCTTGAACCAAAACACCTGGATGATGACGGAAACGGTTTCCACCACGAAAAGCCCGCCCACAATCGCGAGCACAATTTCATGCTTGGTCGCGACCGCGAGCCCGCCCAGCGCACCACCCAGCGAAAGCGAACCCGTATCCCCCATGAATACCGCCGCCGGCGGCGCATTGAACCACAGGAAGCCGAGTGCGGCACCAACAAGTGCCGCGCAGAACACTGCAAGCTCACCCGTGCCGGGCACGTAGTGTAGTTGCAGGTAATCGGCGAAAATGCGGTTACCGACCAGATAGGCAATCAGCGCAAAGACGCTGGCAGCAATCATCACCGGCACAATGGCAAGACCATCCAGCCCATCGGTCAGATTGACCGCATTGGAAGCGCTCATCATCACCAGCGCCGCCAGCAACGGGAAGAAAATACCAAGCGGCAGCAGCAATTCCTTGAAGATCGGGAAGGCGAGCTTATCGGAAAGCGCGCCCGGCATAAGCCAGGTGATCCAAATGGCCGTGATAATCCCCAAGCCCGCCTGCACCAGAAGCTTCATGCGGCTGGATACACCCTTGGTGTTGCGCTTGGACACTTTCAGCCAATCATCAGCAAAGCCAAGCGCGCCATAGCCGCAGGTGATGAATAGCACAGCCCAGACAAATCCGTTGCGCAAATCCGCCCACAGCAACGTGGAGCCCACCAAGCCCAGCAGGATCAGCACGCCGCCCATGGTGGGCGTGCCCTTTTTTTCCACGATGTGCCGCGCCGGGCCATCTTCACGGATCGGCTGACCGCCACGCTGAAAGCCGCGCAGCCAGCGGATGATGGCAGAACCGAAAACCAGGCTGATCAACAAGGCTGTAAGGCAGGCGGCACCCGCGCGAAAAGTACTATAGCGCGCCAGATTGGCCAGCGCATATTCCTCAGCAAAGGGAAGCAGAAGATTATAGATCACGAAATTTTCTCTCCTGCTGTAAGTGCAGTGATGATGAGGCCCATGCGCGAGCCAAGCGAGCCCTTGACCAGCACTGCGTCACCGGGCTTGAGCGCGGCGCGGAGAGCAGGGGCAAGGCTGGTTGAATCCGGAAAATGCCCGCCGCGATGCTGCGCCGGCAGGGCCGCGAAAAGATACGCCGAAAGCGGGCCGCAGCAGAAGACCAGATCACAAGTCTTCAACGCATCATCAGCCAGGGCAGCATGTTGCGCGGGGCCTTCGGCACCCAATTCCAGCATATCGCCAAAGGCAAAAACGCACCGCGTGGCAGGCTGTGCGGCGAGCACTGCAAGCCCGGCGCGCACGGAAGCGACCGAGGCATTGTAGGAGTCATCGATCAACAAGGCCTCACCGCCCGCCACGTGGATGCGGCGCATGGCGCCTCGGCCAGCGCCGGCGGTGAAATCGCCAAGGGCGCGCGCGGCGATATCAGGCGCAAGACCAAGCGCCTTCACTGCCGCAAGAACAGCGCAGGCATTCAGCGCCACATGGCGGCCAGGTGCGGCCAGGTGCAGCGTCAGGCTTTGCCCAAGCAGCGCAATTTCCGCAACACCACCTTCTGGTGACGCCTGATAGGAAAGCAGCCGAGCATCGGCGCCTTCGGCTTCCCCATGCGTCATCACCTGCAGCCCCGCGTCACGTGCGCGCGCCATCAGTTCCGGCAGAAAGGCGCTATCGGCGGGCAGGATCGCGGTACCGCCGGGCGCGATGCCGGCGATGATATCGCCCTTTTCGGCGGCAATCGCCGCCTGGCTACCAAGCATGCCGATATGCGCCGTGCCGATTGAGGTGATGATGCCGACATCAGGGCGGGCAAGCAGCGACAGCGGCGCGATTTCGCCACGATTATTCATACCCATTTCAATCACGGCAAAGTCAGCGGCACGCGGCAGCCGCGCGAGGGTCAGCGGTACGCCCCAATGATTATTATGCGACGCGGCCGAGGCATGGGTCGCGCCAAAAGCGCTGAGTGCTACGCGCAGCATTTCCTTGGTGGTGGTCTTGCCGACGCTGCCAGTGACGCCCACCACACGGGCCACGGCGTGCGCGCGTCCTGCCGCGCCCAGCGCTGTCAGCCCAGCCAGCGTATTGACGACGCGCAGTAGCTTCGCCGTATCCGCAGCACCAGGGGGCGTGTGGTCCACCATGGCGAGTGAGGCACCACGCGCCAGTGCATCCGCGACAAATTCATGCCCATCGCGTTGATCGCGCAATGCGATGAAGATATCGCCTGGTGCGATACTGCGGCTATCTATCGAAACGCCACTGATGGCGACCTCAGCCGCCAGCATCCCGCCGGTTGCCGCGCGTAATTCAGCGCTGGTCCAAAGCGGCGTCATGGCGCGAAGCCCGCCAGCTTGCGCACCACCGCGACATCATCAAAGGGGTGGATAACGCCAGCGATGTCCTGGCCGGTTTCATGCCCCTTGCCGGCGACTGCAAGCACATCTCCGGGGCCAAGCGCGCCCATGGCCTTGGCGATGGCTTCTTCACGCGCGCCGGCATCCACTGCGTCAGGGCAGCCCGCCATGACCGCCGCGCGGATGGAGGCCGGGTTTTCGCTGCGTGGATTGTCATCCGTGATCCAAACGCGATCCGCCGCTTCTGCCGCAGCACGCCCCATCAGCGAGCGCTTGCCGGGGTCTCGGTCCCCGCCTGCGCCGAACAGCACATGCAGGCGCCCCGCGACATGCGGGCGAAGTGCAGCCAAAAGCCGCGTCAACGCATCAGGCGTATGCGCGTAATCCACATAAATCGCGGCATCATTGGGCAGAATCGCCGCGCGTTCCATGCGCCCGCGTACACCCTGCAAACGCGCAAGCGCAGCCATAGCGGCTTTGTCCGTAACGCCTGTTGAAAGTGCAAGCATCAAGGCCAGCAAGGCGTTATCGGCCTGAAAGCGCCCCGGCAAAGGCAGCAGCACTTCATGCCGCGCGCCTGCAAGGCGGAACGTGATTTCCTGCCCTTCTGGCAAGGGCCGCGCTGCTTCCAAGGCCAGCGCATCCCCACCCGCGCCAACCAGCTGCAGATCAAGCCTGCGCCGCGCGGCGATATTGCGGAGCGCCGCGAGTGTTTCCGCCTCCATATCCGCCATCACAATGGCCGGCGTGGCTTCGGGCAGGATCGTATCAAACAGCCGCAGCTTGGCGGCACGATAGGCCACCATGGTGCCGTGATAATCCAGATGATCACGCGTGAGATTGGTGAACCCCGCCGCCGCGAGCCTGACGCCATCCAGCCGGCGCTGATCAATCCCGTGCGAGGAAGCCTCCATCGCAAGCGCCACCACACCATCACGCGCAAGTTGCGCGAGGTTTTCATGCAGCGCCACCGGATCAGGCGTGGTCAGCGATGGCCCCGGCGGCAGGCCCTCAGCAATCAGCCCCAGCGTGCCGAGCGACGCAGCCTTATGGCCAGCGCCGCGCCAGATCTGGCGCAGGAAATCCACGCTACTTGTCTTGCCATTCGTGCCGGTGATCGCCACCACGCATTCCGGCTGCGCGCCATAAAAGGCTGCTGCCATCAGTGCCAAGGCACGGCGTGGATCGGGGCTGGTCACCAGCGGGCGCGTGGGCGCCTCGGCAGGCCAAGCCGTGCCTTCAGGGGCAAGAATGGCAGCAGCACCGCGCGCCACCGCATCCGCAATGAAGGCGCGGCCATCTTTGCGCGCACCAGGCAGGGCCGCAAACACCATGCCTGGGCGCACCGCGCGGCTATCAGCCGTGATGCCTGTTATGTCCAGTGAGGCGGTTTCTTCCCCACCATTCCAGCAGCGCATGAGATCACCGAGGCGCAAGGGCAGCCTCGCGCTGAGTAACAGCGACGCGCGGCGGCGTTTCGGTGGCCTGACGTGGCGGTGGACGATTGGCGCTGGGCGCCGCGGGCGGGGGGGCTGCGCCGGGCACACCGCGGCCATTCATGGGCATGGCGATGGCGCGTTGAATCTCGGGCGTTGCGGGTTCCGGCAGCATGCCAAGAATGGGCGCGATACGCGAAATCACCATATTCGCGGCAGGTGCCGCCACCCAACCCGCCGTCGCAAAACCATGGCTGCGCGCATTGGGCTTTGGTTCATCCACCATCACGTAAATTGAATAACGTGGCGCATACATCGGGAACGCGCCGATGAAGGCGGCGATACGCTTGTTTTCCAGATAACCACCACGCGGCCCGGTTTTCTGCGCGGTGCCAGTTTTTCCACCTACGAAATAACCCGGCACCTCAGCACCCTTGCCTGAGCCATCCGTCACCACAAGCCGCATCAGCCGGCGCAGCGTTTCCGAGGTGCGCGGATCAATAACACGTGTGCCTTCCCGCTCAACTCCAGGGGGCTGCGCCAGGATGGTGGGTTGGCGCAGAATGCCGCCATTCACCAAGGTCGCGCCCGCAGTAGCTACGTGTAACGGTGTTATAGAAATGCCATGGCCGAAGCCGATGGTCATGGTGTTCAATTCGCGCCAGGTCTTCTGCCCAGGCACCAGCGGCATCGCGGTTTCTGGAATTTCGATCCTAAGACGTGATGTCATGCCCATGCGTTGCATGAATTCACGATGTCGCGCAGGCCCCACCGCGGCGGCCATATGCGCGGACGCAAGATTGGACGAATAGGCCATGATTTCCGGCAAGGCGAGCCAGCGATTCTTGCCGCGATAATCATTGATTTCATGGCGGCCAACGCGGATGGGCCGCGATGCGTCATAACCGCTCCAGGTCTGTACTGTTCCCAAATCAAGCGCCATGGCGGCGGTCAGCAGCTTGAAGGTGGATCCCGGTTCGTAAACGCCCACCGTCACGCGATTAAAGCGTTCATCGACGGTGGCGGCACCAACATCATTGGCGTCATAATCGGGCAGGCTCACCATGGCGAGAACCTCACCACTATGCACATCCATGACCACACCGGCGCCGCCAATGCCGTTGAAATCCGTAATGGCGTGCTGCACGGCATCGCGCAAAGCCAATTGAACGCGGATGTCCAGGGAAAGGCGCAGCGTTTCACGGCGTAGCGTGCGCAGCCTTTCGTCGAAGTATTTCTCCACCCCCGCGATACCGTTGCCATCCACATCCACCCCGCCAATGATATGCGCGGCGGTGCGCCCTTGCGGGAAGAAGCGACGCTCCGCATCCTCAAAATATAAGCCGGGGATGCCAAGATTATTCACCGCCTGCATTTCGCGCGGCGTCAGCGCGCGGGCGATATAGGCGAATTGGCGTTCGCCGGTCAGCCGCGCAATCAGCCTTTCGCGATCAAGCTGCGGCAGAATGCGCTTCAGCTTGTCGGCGGCTTCAACCGGATCATCAATCTGGCGTGGATTGGCGTAAAGCGCGGTCAGCGGCAGGGAAACCGCCAATACTTCACCATTACGATCCGTCACCGCTGCGCGCGAAACTGGTGCTTCCGCCGGTGGTGCGGGCGGGCGCGACAGCATGGCTGCGCGCTTGGACTCGGCTGGATCAAATACTGTCGCCAATGAAAGCTTCACCGCAACTGCGCCGAACAGGACCGCGAAACCGCAAGCCGCCAAAAGCAGCCGGCCGCGTGATTTTTCCAGCTGGGCATGGCGCAGCAGATCAGGCTGTGAAACACGCACCAAGGCGCGACTTTTGGATTCGCTTACGGCGGATTCACGCACCCTATTGGCCGGCGCTGCATCGGGCGAAGGCTGCCGAGGTTCAGGGGGTGGGGCCTCGTTCATGGAAGATGCACCTCACTCAACGGGTCGCCCCTTGCGGGGCGCCCACCGGTACGGGGCGCGACAAGGGAATGGGCGGCGGCAACGCACCGGTGGCACCGCCAAGCGCGGAAGCGACCATCGCCGGCGGCGGTGGTGCCGCAGGCGCGACATGCAAGGCAGGCGTCACCCTTAGTGGCGCGGGCGGCGGTGCTGGGCGTGTTGCGGGCACAGGCGTTACTGCCGCGCTTAAGCGGGACGGTGGTTCTGCTTGCGCCTGACGCGGTGACGGTTCTGGCCGGGCGGGTTGCGTGGATGCCGCCGTGACTGGACTTGGTACGATTAGCGCTTCCGGCACTGAAGGCGGCAGTTCCGGCGGACCAAACAGCGATGGCGGACCTGCAAAAGCCCGTGCTGCGGGCAGGCGTCGTTCCAATTCCGCCTCTCGGATGAATTGCGCCGGCGCCATGGGTTCAAGCGCCAAATGGCGCTGCGCCACTTGCCGCAGCCGGTCCGGTTCGTTCAGCAACGCCCATTCGGCACGCAAAATCTGGCTGCGTTCGCGCACAACTTCCGTCTGGCGATTCACCTCACGCAATTCGCGATCAAGCATCGAGACGGAATGCTTCACCTGATACAGATAAAGCCCCGCACCGGCCGCTGCGATCAGGCTTACAAGGCTCAAGGGACGGATCATGCTGCGTGCTCCAGCCCCAGGCGTTCAATGCCGCGCAGCCTTGCGGAACGCGCGCGCGAATTGGCAGCGCATTCTGTGTCCTGTGGGCGAAGCGCGCGCGGCGTCAGCAACTGGAAAGGAGGTTTGGTACGGCCAGAAAGCGCCGCTGGATCATGGCGCGAAGCTCCTCCCCGGCCGGATGCCGCGGCCATCGCCTGCTTCACGATGCGATCTTCCAAGGAATGGAAAGCAACAACAACAAGCCGCCCACCGGGGGCGAGCAATTCCATGGCAGCCGCGATGCCGCGTTCCACCTCACCCAATTCGTCATTCACGGCAATGCGCAGCGCCTGGAAGCTGCGCGTTGCGCCATCAATGCCGGAAGGATCGCGCGGCACGGCGCGGCGCACCAAGGCGGCCAGATCAGCAGTGGTCGTGAAGGGCGCTTCCGCGCGGCGCGTGACAATGTTGCGTGCAATGCGGCGCGCGAAACGTTCCTCACCAAAGCGAAAAATAATGTCGGCCAATTCGCGTTCCGGCAGGCTATTCACCAGCTCCGCCGCGCTGGGGCCAGATTTTTCCATGCGCATATCAAGCGGGCCGTCAGTGCGGAAGGAAAAGCCGCGCTCCGGCTGATCGATTTGGAAGGACGAAACACCAAGATCCATTACCACGCCATCAAGCGTGGCAATGCCGCGATCACGCAGTACCGCCAGCATATTGCCGAAGCGGCCTTCAATCAGATGCAGCCGACCAGCAAAACGCTGCGCCAGCGCCGCACCGCGCGCAATCGCATCCGGGTCGCGGTCTATGGCGAAAACCGTGCAACCAGGTGCCGCTTCCAGAATAGCGCGGGCATAGCCGCCACCGCCAAAAGTGGCATCCAGATAAGTCGCGCCATCTTGTGGGCCAAGCGTTGCCAGCACTTCAGCCAGCATTACTGGCACATGACCTTGCACGGTCATGGCGCACGTCCTGCAGCAGCCGGCAAGGTCAGGCCGCGTTCGCGAGCGCGCAGCCGCGCTTCTTCCGTGCGACGGCGCGCGGCTTCCGGTTCCCAAATCTGGAAAATCCGTCCAACGCCAACACAGGCAATGGCGTCCGTAAGCGCCGCATAAGCAATCAGCGCTTCGGGCAGCACCAGCCGGCCTTCATTATCGGCGCGCGTGGCGTGAGCATCGGCGAAAAGGGCTGCGGCCAAATCATCTGCCTGGTCGGAAAAGGCATCCAGCCGGTCAAGCCCGGAAGCCAGCGCTTCAAAAGCGGCAATTGGCCAGGCTTCAATGCAAGGGGCGCGATGGGACGGGCGCAGCACCAATTCCTCGGCGCCGCTGCGCTCCAGCACGGCACGAAAGGGCGCGGGGACGGAAATCCGCCCCTTGCGGTCCAATTTGCCGATATGGGTGCCCAAGAATTGGGTCATCGCCCCCCGCGCGCTTGCCTTGCGCCATTATTAAAGACCGGGCTTTTCAGCGGCCGACGGGGCCCCCCGACCCCGCCGGCTCGCCCGACCATCCCGCGTGAACCCCGCTCGCCCCCCCGAGCGCATTGGGATTTTCATGGGATGAAATGGGATACCATGGGAACATCTGGGTCGACAAGCCAAAAAAGGGCTTTACGAAGGCAATTGGCGCATAAATTCGCGGTAACACCCCTGGGGTGGGGGTGTTGGCTTGGCAAAACGGAATTGTGCCTGAAAAGCAGCGTCAGACGGCCTGTAAGCCGGGTTCTGTCTTGCCCCTTGCGGGGCATGGACGGCCATTCCTCTGGAGCCCGCATTACTGCGGGCTTCGCGCGGCCAACCCGGGCAGAAGGGCGGAAATGCCCCCGCGCCAGCACCTTGCGGCGCCGCGCCGTCTGCCCCTATTCGGCCTTGCTCCGGGTGGGGTTTACCCTGCCGCCCCCATTGCTGGGGGCGCGGTGCGCTCTTACCGCACCGTTTCACCCTTACCGCGAGGTGTCGCCACGCCGCGGCGGTTTGTTTTCTGTGGCACTTTCCCTGAGGTCGCCCCCGCCGGCCATTAGCCGGCACCCTATTCCCGTGGAGCCCGGACTTTCCTCCAGCCCGTGATCACTCACGAACCAGCGGCCGTCCAGCCGTCTGACGCTGGGGGCATCTGGGGCTTTGAGGGTGGGGTGGTCAAGGGCAATCGCGATGGCAGGGATAGGCGTTTGCGCGGGAGGCGGGATGGTGTCCTGAAGCCAGGGCTTGATTCCAAGCCCCGCTTCGTGCTTTACGCCCGCTCCCCTGCCGGGTGCGAGGCACGTGCCCGGCTATGCCCCTATGCGCGCCCCATCCCGGGGCCAGGGCTGAGCCAGCCAAAGGGAGATCACATGCCGCTATACGAATGCGTGTTCATCGCACGCAATGATATCACGCAACAGCAGGTTGAAGCCATTGCCGACC
>CAIYMY010000209.1 GCA_903927465.1 uncultured Rhodospirillales bacterium
CGCGACCAAAGCATGGCCCGCTTCATGATAGGCGGTCATCCGCTTTTCAGCTTCCGACATGACAAGGCTGCGCCGTTCGGCACCCATCATCACCTTGTCTTTTGCGGCTTCAAATTCCGCCATACCAACCGTGCGCCGGCCAGTACGCGCCGCCAGCAAGGCTGCTTCATTCACAAGATTGGCCAGATCAGCACCCGAGAAACCCGGTGTGCCGCGCGCGATCACCTTCGGGTCCACATCGGAAGCAAGCGGCACCTTGCGCATATGCACACGCAGGATTTTCTCGCGCCCATTCACATCCGGATTGGGCACCACAACCTGCCGATCGAAACGGCCGGGGCGCAGCAAAGCGGGGTCCAGCACATCGGGGCGGTTGGTTGCGGCAATCAGGATTACACCCTCATTGGCCTCAAACCCATCCATTTCGACAAGCATCTGATTGAGCGTCTGTTCGCGTTCATCATTGCCACCGCCAAGCCCGGCGCCACGATGGCGCCCGACCGCGTCAATTTCGTCAATGAAGATGATACAAGGCGCGTTCTTCTTGCCCTGTTCGAACATGTCACGCACGCGCGATGCGCCGACACCCACGAACATTTCGACGAAATCCGAACCGGAAATGGTGAAAAAGGGCACATTGGCTTCGCCGGCGATGGAACGCGCCAGCAAAGTCTTGCCGGTACCCGGTGGGCCCACCAGTAGTACACCCTTCGGGATCTTACCGCCCAGACGCTGGAATTTCTGCGGATCGCGCAGGAAGTCCACGATTTCCTCAAGCTCGGCCTTGGCTTCATCAATGCCGGCCACATCGTCAAACGTCACACGGCCCTGCTTTTCCGTCAGCAGCTTGGCGCGGGATTTGCCGAAACCCATGGCGCGACCACCGCCGCCCTGCATCTGGCGCATGAAGAAAATCCAGACCCCAATCAGCAGCAGCATCGGGAACCAGGACGCCAAGTAATGCAGCAGCGGATTGACCTCGGCTTCTTCAGGGCGGGCCACTACGCGCACACCCTTTTCGGTCAGGCGTGAAATCATGGCCGGGTCTTCCGGCGTATAGGTCGTGAATTGGCGGCCATCGCTGAGCTGGCCGGTCAGGGTGCGGCCCTGGATGGTGACATCGCGCACATGGCCGGCCTGCACTTCATTCAGGAAGTCAGAATAGGCAACCTGAGATGCGCCCGGTCGGCTTGAGCTGCTCGGTTGGAACAGGTTGAACAACGCCACCAAAAGCAGCGCCACGATCACCCATAAAGCCATGTTTCGGCTGAAATTATTCACCGGGACCCTTCCATCTTCAGGAGCCAGGCGGCGCAATCCACCGCCCCTCCGCTACCATACATAGTGAGGCTTCACGCATCTTGAATGACCCGCGTGAAATCTTCCAGTCGCAAAAGCAGGGTCAGCCCAAAGGCAGCCCCCCGCCACGCGGGGCGAAGGTGATGCGCCAAGATGCCGCCTCCGCGGGCGAAGCATAGATCAGCCCGGGCAGGACCGCCAGCTTTCCCTTTTCATCCCAAAGCGCTGGCAGGGCGCGGAGTGCCGGCAGAGGGATTGAAGTGCCCGCCCGGAAATCAGCGGCAGCCGCGCCCAAGGCGCCACAGGTCCAGCCGGGGCGGCCTGGGCCGGTCACCAGAAAGCGCGCATCCCAAAGAAAAGGCGGCTGAAGGGGCTGGGCAGGGGCAACCAGGCCGGGGTCGCGCACCACCAGCCAGCGCCCGCCCGCACCGGGCCGCACCCAGGCGCCGGCCAAGCTGCCGCCACCCCGCGCCATCAGCGCCGCCGTGGGCTCAATGGGCACTGGCCAAGCCGCACCGCCAATCAGGCCAAGAAGGCGCGCCAGCGCCACAACCCCAAGCGCATCATCCCCAAGCGCCTTGGGGTCCACCCAGGCATAGGCTTCTGGGCGAATTTCGGCGGCTGCCGCCAGCCGGGCGAGCAGCGCGGCTTCCTGCTGCGTGCGGCGGCGCGCGAAAGCTTGTGCGGCTTCGGCGAGGGCGCGAACTCCCTCGCCTTCTCCGCCCGGGTCGCCCAAAGCCTGGCGCAGCCGGATGCGGGCAAAGCGCGGATTGTCATTGGAAGGGTCGCGCACCGGCGAAAGCCCGGCGGCGGCCACCACCGCTTCAAGCCGCACCGGCGCCAAGCCCAGCAAGGGCCGCAGGATCAGGCATTCGGGCGCAGCGCGCAGCGGCGCTATGGCGGCAAGCCCCGCCGCGCCACTGCCGCGCAAGGCCCGAAACGCCAAGGTTTCCGCCTGATCGCCGCGATGATGGCCAAGCAATAGCCAGGGGCAGCCATGGCGTGCGGCGGCTTGGGTCAGCGTCACCAATCGGGCCGTGCGGGCGCGTTCCTGTAACCTTGCGCCCCCGGGCAAGCCAAGCCGCAAGCATTCCGCTTCAACCCCGACCTTGGCCAAAAGCGCCATCACATGATCGGCCTCAGCCCCGCTTTCCGGCCTTAGCCCATGATCCGCGACCAGGGCCAAAACCGAACCCCCGCGCGCCGCCACCCAATCGCACGCCAGCAGCGCAAGCGCCAGGCTATGCGGCCCGCCGGAAACCGCCACGGCAAGCCGAGGCACCGCGCCAAATGGCCCAAGCGGCGCCATGGCGGCGGCGAATTCGGCGCGACTGACCGGCGGGGTCAGCGCAGGAGACGGGCTATCCCCA
>CAIYMY010000210.1 GCA_903927465.1 uncultured Rhodospirillales bacterium
GTGAGGTCCGCCAATTCCGGGCTGAAGGTCGCGGCCAGATTATCGCCGCCGCTTTCAATGAATAGGATTTCAAGCTTCGGGAATTTCACCGCCATGTCATGCACGGCAGCAAGGTTGATGGAGGCATCTTCGCGGATCGCCGTATGCGGGCAGCCGCCGGTCTCAACGCCCGCGATACGTTCCGGCACCAGCGCGCCGGAGCGCGTCAGAAATTCCGCATCTTCGCGCGTGTAGATGTCATTGGTGATGACCGCGATATCATAGCGATCGCGCATGTGTTTACAAAGCCGATCCACCAGCGCGGTTTTGCCGGAACCCACCGGCCCACCAATGCCCACACGAAACGGGCCATTCTGCGAAGTGCTCATGATCTGAACAACCTTGTGTATTGCGTCTCATGACGCATGGAGAAAATATCGAGCATCGGCGCGGCCGTGCCAAGCCGGGCCAAATCCGCGATTAAGGCAGCATCAGTCGCAGCGGCGACGGCAGGTTGCAAAGCGGCGATCGAAAGCTGGCCATCCGTCTGCCCGAGTGGCACCAGCCGCACACCGGCCGAGACCAAATTTGCCGCAAAAGCCGAGAGAAAGCCGAAGGCCGTATCACGCGCCGGGATGCCCTGTTCCGCCGCCGCCGCGCCGAAAGCCACCGCATGGGCAAGCTGGCGCGGATGGCGCGCGGCGAAAGCCGCAAAACGCGGCATGGGCCAAGCAGCGATGGTGACGTTGGTAAAAGCCGTGCCCTGCGCTTCCGCTTCCAAAGCAGTTTCCGCCGTACCGCGCCAAGCCGCACCCAGTTCTGCGACTTCATCCAAAGCGGCATCATTGCCCTTCGCCATGGCGCGATGCGCGGCCACCAGCAAAGCGCCATCCACGCGCCCCGCGCCGCGCTGCAAAGCGGTGCTGACATAGGCGATCAAGCCATCGCGCTTGGTGACAGCGCCCGCTTCCACCGCCGCTTCCAGCCCATGGCTATAGGTATAGGCACCCACCGGATAGGCCGGCGAAAGCCATGTCAGCAGCCGATACAGTGCCTGCTGTGCGGCGCCCGCGCGTTTTTCAGTGATGGTGGTGATGGTGGCCATCGCCGTGATCATGGTCATGATCGCCATCACCATGATGGTGATGATGCCCCGGATGGCGGTTGTGTTCGCCATAAGCGCCGCCTTCCGGATCGAAGGCGACTTCCACATGCTGCAATTGCGCGCCAAGCCCCTTCAGCATGGCTTCAATCACATGATCCTTGCGGATCAGGATACGGCTGCCATCAATCTGTGTCGGCAAATGCCGATTACCTAAATGCCAGGCTAAACGCGCAAGCCGTTCCGGCGTTTCCGCCGTAATTTCTATCAACGGTTCGGGTGCGGCCTGCACCAGAATAACGCCCCCGCCTTCCAGCAGCAGCCCATCACCCTGGCGGAGCACGGTGGCTTCTTCCAGATCCAGCAAAAACGCAAAGCCATCTTCCGCGACATAGCGCTTGCGGCGGCGGAAACGGTCATCGAAATCGAGCGTCACACGATGGCGCGCGGTGCGTTCCACCCAGTCGCCGGTGGGCAGCACTTGAATGGCGCGGGGGAGTGTCTCGGTCATGTCAGGCTCACCTCAAAACATGAAGTAACGCTGCGCCATGGGCAGCACCTTGGCCGGTTCACAGACCAGCAATACGCCATCCGCGCGCACCTCATAGGTTTCGGGATCAACCTCAATTTTGGGGAGCGTCGCATTATGCACCATGCTGCGCTTACTGATGCCGCCGCGGCAATTGCGCACCGCCACCAATTCGCGCGAAAGCCCAAAGCGCCCGGCGATATCCGCTTGCAAGGAAGCACCGCTCACGAAGGTCACAGCGGATAGCAGACGAGAACGCCCATAGCTGCCGAACATCGGCCGGTAATGCACTGGTTGCGGCGTGGGGATGGAGGCATTGGGGTCGCCCATCAGCGCCATGGCAATGGTGCCGCCCTTCAACACCATATCGGGTTTCACGCCGAAGAAGGCCGGCGTCCACATCACCAGATCGGCGATCTTGCCGACTTCAACGCTGCCGACATGATCAGATACACCCTGCGCAATCGCCGGGTTGATGGTGTATTTGGCGATATAGCGTTTGGCGCGCGCATTGTCGTTGTCGCCCTTTTCGTCCGATAAGCGCCCGCGCTGCACCTTCATTTTATGCGCGGTCTGCCAGGTGCGGATAATCACCTCACCCACGCGACCCATCGCCTGGCTGTCAGAAGACATCATGCTGATGGCGCCGATATCATGCAGAATATCTTCGGCGGCGATGGTTTCCTTGCGGATGCGGCTTTCCGCAAAGGCCACATCTTCCGCAATGCGCGGGTCCAGATGGTGGCACACCATGAGCATATCCAAATGCTCATCTACGGTGTTCACCGTATAGGGCATGGTGGGGTTGGTGGAAGAAGGCAGCACGCCCGCTTCACCGACCAGGCGCAGGATATCCGGCGCATGGCCGCCACCGGCACCTTCGGTATGAAAGGCTTGAATGGTGCGGCCACGAATGGCCTTGATGGTTTCCTCAACAAAACCGCTTTCATTCAGCGTGTCGGTATGGATGGCGACCTGAATATCCATCTCATCGGCAACCGAAAGGCAGTTATCAATCGCCTTGGGTGTGGTGCCCCAATCCTCATGCAGTTTCAGTCCGCAAGCGCCTGCCCTGATTTGTTCTTCCAAGCCGGCCGGCAGCGCGGCATTGCCCTTGCCGAGGAAGCCAAGGTTCATCGGAAAACCCTCGGCGGCCTGCAGCATACGCTCCATATGCCAGGGGCCGGGCGTGCAGGTGGTAGCCAGCGTGCCATGCGCCGGGCCAGTGCCGCCGCCAAACATGGAGGTTATGCCGGACGCAAGCGCTTCTTCGATCTGCTGGGGGCAGATGAAATGGATATGCACATCCAGCCCGCCTGCGGTCAGGATGCGCCCTTCACCGGCAATGATTTCCGTCCCGGGGCCAATGATGATGTCCACATTGGGCTGTGTGTCGGGATTGCCCGCCTTGCCAATCGCGGCAATCCGCCCACCGCGAAGCCCGATATCGGCTTTCACAACGCCCCAATGATCCAGGATCAGCGCATTGGTGATGACCGTATCCATCGCGCCATTGGCGCGCGTGACCTGGGATTGCCCCATGCCATCGCGAATCACCTTGCCGCCGCCGAATTTCACTTCCTCACCATAGGTGGTCAGGTCGCGCTCAACCTCGATAAAAATTTCCGTATCGGCCAGGCGCACACGGTCGCCCACTGTTGGGCCATACATGCCGGCATAAGCGGCGCGAGAGATTTTCGTTGCCATGGGTCAGACCGCCCCTTCCGTTTCGCCGCGAAAGCCATGGATGATGCGCGCGCCTGCCATGGGTATCAGCCGCACCTTGCGCGTCTGCCCGGGTTCAAAGCGCACCGCCGTGCCGGCCGCGATATCCAGCCGGCAGCCGCGCGCCTTGGCACGATCAAAATCCAGCAGCGGGTTGGTTTCCGCGAAATGATAATGGCTGCCCACCTGCACCGGGCGGTCGCCCTTATTCGTAACCGTGATTTCCACTGCATCGCGCGTTGCGTTCAGCGTAATCTCGCCAGGAGCCGTGATGATTTCACCGGGGATCATTTGCGGGCTCCCTTACGCGCTGGCTTTGCCTTGGCCTTGGGTTTCGCGGGTTTTTTCGCAGCTTTGGCTTTGGGCTTAGCTTTGGCTTTTGGTGCGGCTTTCACCTTGGGCTTCGGGGCAGGCTTCGCCTTGGCGCTGGGCTTCTTCGCCGCCGGCGCACGGATTGGCTGATGCACCGTCACCAGCTTTGTGCCATCCGGGAAGGTCGCTTCCACCTGGATTTCATGGAGCATCTCGGCGATGCCTTCCATCACCTGATCGCGCGTCAGCACGGTCGCGCCATCGCGCATCAGCTCCGCCACGCTGCGGCCATCGCGCGCACCCTCCACCACGAAATCCGTAATCAGCGCCACGGATTCGGGGAAGTTCATTTTCAGGCCGCGTTCCAGGCGCCGTCGCGCCACGATCGCAGCCATGGAAATCATCAGCTTGTCTTTTTCGCGTGGGGTCAGGTTCATGGCGTTGGGTTCCGCAATCGCTGTGCCATCATCATGGGATTTTCTGCTTCATGTCGTCCATAGGCGCGGCAGCCGCGCCGGCAGGCCAAGCGCCGGGCGCAGCCGGCAAATGGCCGCCCCCAGCCCTTCGCGTACCTCAACGGCACCACCGAGCCAACGTGTGACCAAAAGCCCGGGCCGGACAAGGCTGGCCAATGCGCCATCTTCGCGCAAAGCATCGCGCAAATCTGGCGCAGCAAGCGGGCCGGCCAGCACCAGGCTGCCCAGCGCCTCGGCATTGGCAAAACCAAAGGGGTCGGCGAAATCCGCCGCGATATCCTCCCCAAGGCTCAGCCCATCCGCCCAAAGCAGCTTGCCGCCGCGCCGGATGCGCCAGGAATCCTGCAACGCGCCACGGCGCCAGGTCTCCCCCCGCGCGGCGCGGCCAAAGACCAGCGCTTCGGCCATCAGCAGCGTCGCGTCCTCGGCAATATCGGCGTGCAGGCTGCGTTCAAGCCGCGCGGCTTCGAACAAGATGGTTTCCTGCGGGATCCATTCGAAAACGGCGCCGGGGCTGGCTTCAAGCGTCACGGAAATCTCCGTGACAGGGCCAAGGCTGCGATAGATTTTCTCGGCCGCCGGGGTGGAGAAACTGGCCCGCGCCCCGGCCCCAAGGCTGAGCGCGATTTCCACTCTATCGCCGCCGGCCAGCCCACCTGCCGTATTCACCAACGCGCAAATGGGTGCCTCATCGGCCTCCGGGTCCGGAAACAGGGCGCGCATGGGGGGCGATTGATAAAGCCCGCCGAGCACCGTGCGCCCTTCATGCAGATGGTAATCCAATTCCAACCGCCCGCGAGAGCGCTGATGGCTAGGCTGGGGCAGGGCGGCGGCATTCATGGCGCGAGATTAACCACGGCCAGCGCCCGCCACCAAATGGCGCGGTGTGGGGCAAATTCTGCGCAAAATACAGGCAGAGAAACGGGCTGGACAGGCGCGCGCGGCGCGGCTTTGGTGGCGGGGATCAAACCGAAAGCCATCCCATGCGTCGCATAACGACAGAACCCCTCACCGCCGAAGCCTTCGCCCCCTTTGGGGAGGTACTGGAAAGCCCAGCCGCGCCGGGCCGCGCTTACATAGACAAGATGCTGGAAAACCGCCGGGGCGGGGCCAGCCCCAGTCTTTCTTTTACGCGCGCCTTGCCGAAATCGGTACCTTTCGCGTCCACCACCATGGAACGGCACCAATTCTCCTCGCAGTCCTTCATCCCCATGGAAGCGGGGCGCTGGCTGGTGGTGGTGGCGCCGCATGGGGCGGATGGCTTGCCAGATATGGAAAAGGCGCGCGCCTTTCTGGCGCGGCCGGATCAAGGCGTCACTTACGGCGCCAATGTCTGGCACCACCCTTCAACTGTCTTTGACCGCGAAGCGCGCTTCGCCGTTTTTATGTGGAAGGATGGCACCAGCGCCGATGATGAATTTGTTGAGGTGCAGCCTTTTGAACTGCACCTCGGCTGAAGCCTGATTCAGGCGTCTTGCGCTTTCTGGTCGCGGGTTTTCCAGAGTGAGACGAAAATCCCGCCCGCAATGATCGCCGCCGTGACGCCAAGCGAAATGGCGGGGTCAAGCTTTCCCACCATCTGGTTCCA
>CAIYMY010000211.1 GCA_903927465.1 uncultured Rhodospirillales bacterium
CCTATTAGGCAGCGAGTGCGGCAGCCTCACGGCTGTTATCGTTCGCACTTAAGGTTTAGCCCGATAACGGCGGTACAATGCCGAGCAAAAGCGTCCCCTTTACCACGCGCGTCGAGCCTATTTCGCCCCCATCTGCCGCTGATAAGGCGGGTGATTGGTGGAGGCGCCGGGTACCGCCCCCGGGTCCGCAACGCTTATTCCGAGCCGTATTTATCGCCATATTCACCGAAGTGACGAACCATATATAGGCGCTTTGGCGCTGGATTTCGAGGGGGCTTACGCGCCCGGCAACCCCTTTTCCACCACGCGCGCATAAAGCGCCGCGCCATAGGGGATGGCTTCGTCATTGAATTGGTAGCGCGGGTTATGCGGCATGGCGCCATCGCCATTGCCGACATGGATATAGGCGCCAGGCACGCGTTCCATCATGAAGGAAAAATCCTCAGACCCCATGCCCGGTGGCTTGTCCCGCGCCACCTTGGCATCGCCCACCAATTCCGCTGCGGCAGCGGCATAGGCTTCGGTCTGCTCCGCATCATTGATGGTGGGTGCAAAGATCAACCGATAATCCAGGCTGGCCGAGGCACCAAAGCCAGCCGCAACGCCTTCGGCCACGCGCTTCAGCCCTTCTTCGATCTGCACGCTGACTTCCCGCGCAAAAAATCGCGCTGTACCGGAAATCACGGCGGTTTCGGGGATGACATTATAGGCATCACCGCCGACCACCTTGGTCACACTCACCACCGCCGCATCGCGCGGGGACAGATTGCGCGAAACAATTGATTGCAGCGCGGTCGTGACATGGCAGGCGGCCAATACGGGATCAATCGAGACCTCCGGCCGCGCGCCGTGGGAACCCTTGCCGGTGATAGTGATATCGAAAAACGCGCCCCCCGCTGCGGTTGGGCCGCTATTGATCGCATATTCGCCAAGCGGCATGCCGGGGCGGTTATGCATGCCGTAAATCGCATCGCAGGGGAAACGCTCAAACAGCCCATCTTCCAACATGGCGAGCGCGCCGCCGCAGCCTTCTTCGCCGGGCTGGAAGATGAAATGGACAATGCCATCGAAATTGCGGGTCTCCGCCAGGTATTTGGCCGCACCCAGCAGCATGGTGGTATGCCCATCATGCCCGCAGGCATGCATCGCCCCCTTCACCGTGCTGCGATAGGACACATCATTCAGTTCTTGCATCGGCAGCGCATCCATATCGGCGCGCAGCCCAATGGCGCGATTGCCGGAACCATTGCGGAGCACGCCAACCACCCCCGTGCCGCCCACGCCGCGATGCACCTCAATTCCCAGCGCTTCCAGGGCAGTGGCCACCTTCTCCGCCGTACGGAATTCCGCCATGCCGAGTTCCGGATGGGCATGCAGGTCACGCCGGAAAGCAGTGAGTTCGGCCTGGTGGCGGCGGATGGCATCAATTGGGGACATGGTGGGCTCCGGGGGCATGAATTATGAAAGAGATGGGAAGCGTTCAAAGTTACGCTAAGATCAAAAACTACTTTGCGACAATATCACCGCACAACATATCGCCCGCCTCCATGTGAGGACGCCCGACATCAAACGACAAAGGGCCTCATCTGATCCAACCTCCATTCAGGCGCCATTGAAAGCAATGCCTCCTCGGCGCCATGGCATTCAAGGATCGGATAGTGGCGCTTCACGTTTGTCAGATTGAGATAAGCATAAAGCTTGAATGTTTCTTCCTCATGCCTCGTGAAGACACCGTAGCGCAGCCCATCTGTCACGATGAGGCGATGACAGTCAGGTTTGCCATCGGCGTAAGCCATGGCTTGTGATTTCGCAGAAAGGCAGGAATTATCCATTTTCTTTGCTTCTACAACGACTCGAAGGTTCTTGTCGCCTCGCGGAAGCTGAGAAAATAGAGCCACATCAACATGCTTCCATTCCACTGCCATTTTTTGAGGAGTCCAACCAAGCGCACGCAAAAGCGGAACCACAAGATAGGTAACCGTTTCATGTTCCGAGGGAAGGGTATCAGGTCTTTGAATCGCGGCACCGTCCGGGTCGGTCGACTGTTCCTGATCTGGGGAGGGACTAGGGCGCTGATACCATTTTGCGATACGAATCAATTCACCAATTTCTATCAAAAGACTCGAAATTGAAGCGCTGGCAACGCCTTTGTCGAATAGAAAATCGGAAATTTCTTCAACGTCAAGCTTTTCGGTTGTCGCGAAAGGCGGTAGTTCAGTTAGCGCGGCAGTGAATTTTACTGATTCGATGGGCAAGCTTTTGAGCCATTCAAAGACTACTCCCTCGTTTAGCCTTTGCGTCGTATCGCCCTGTTTCAGGGCGTATTTCTCAAATTCCTTGGGGTGCTTAACATTACTCCATAACCACCGAATGCGACGCACATGCTGCAAGGTCCATCCATCAACATCACCGAACTGTTCGTCATGAAAATAGTCGCCAACGATCTCGCCGACGGCCAAAACCTTCGCTGTGCCAAGCCGCAAGACAACGATATCCCCCGCCTTCATTTCTTCAGCAAAGCGCCTGAGATCGGTCATTTTTCTTGCCGACCATTTATCTTCGCGAAGCGGCTTCTCACAATCCGGCCATGGCCCCTTCCCGCCGGGGCCATTCAGGATGACACCCCACCGGACGCAGATTTCTGAATAATCACGATCAGTGTCACCGGCGGCTTGTTGCCACACCACTCTATTTCCGATTTCCATCCCTTCTCCCCCCCCCCCTCTGCATAGAACGAATTGCCTGAGAAATTTCGGAATTTCAAGGTAATCAATTATTCAAACAGTCTCAAGTTTTTATGAGAAAGTCTCCAACCAGGACGGATTGGGATAACCCTCTGACCGTTTTGCTCATTCTTCGGCTTGACCCGCCCGCCCCCCGCCGCTACCGCCAAACGGGTCATCAAGGGCGAGTCTCACCATGGCGCTAACAGACGCTCAGCAGCAGGAAATCGAAGCCGCACGTGCAGGCCAGGCGCCCACGCGCCGCCCGAGTGTGCCGGCGCTGGAATCCATGCTGTTTGAGGCGCTCCCCGTGCTGGATCACGGCTTTGTCCGGGTGATCGATTATATGGGCGATGATGCCGCCATTGTGCAGGCGGCGCGCGTATCTTACGGGCGCGGCACACGTGCAGCGAATGAGGATCGCGGCCTGATCCGGTATTTGATGCGCCACCGCCACAGCACGCCTTTTGAGATGTGCGAAATCAAATACCACGTGAAGCTGCCGATCTTTATCGCGCGGCAATGGATCCGGCATCGTACTGCCAATGTGAATGAATATTCCGCGCGCTATTCCATCCTGGACCGCGAATTCTATATTCCCGCGCAGGAAAACCTGGCCGCGCAATCTTCCATGAACCGCCAGGGGCGCGGCGATGTGCTTGAAGGCGCTGAAGCCGCGCGCGTGCTTGATCTGCTGCGCGAAGACGCCACGCGCAATTACGACCATTACCTTGAAATGCTGAATGAGGATGATGAAGGCGCTGCGCGTGATGAAGGCCGGCAAGGCCTGGCGCGCGAATTGGCGCGGATGAACCTGACGCTCAATGCTTATACGCAATGGTATTGGAAGACGGATTTGCACAATCTGCTGCATTTCCTGTCGCTGCGTGCCGATGCCCATGCGCAATATGAAATCCGCGTCTATGCGGATGCCATGTTGAAGACCGTTGATGCCTGGGTGCCGATGGCTTTTGAAGCCTTCCGCGATTACCGCATGGGCGCGGTGACATTCTCCGCCCAGATGATGGCGATCCTGCGCCGCATGCTGGCCAATGAGGCCGTGACACAGGAAACCAGCGGGCTTTCCAAGCGGGAATGGCGCGAAATGATGGACATGCTTGGGCGCGAGGCCTGATCCCATGTCCGATGCGCGCGGAAGGGGCGTGGCGCGTCAATTGCACTCCGGCGGGCAGGCAGGTGGGCAGCCAGGCGGGCAGGCGCGGTCGTCAGGGCGGAAAGCCAAGCCCCGCGCCGCCGGCTGGCGTCAGCGCTTCGGCTTCATCATTGCCTTTGTGCTGGCGACAATGATCGGCCTGCCGCTCGCCCATGCGCTGCTGGGGCAGGTCGCGGCCATGGTGCTGGCCGCGTTTATTGGCGGGTTTGCGTTGGGGCGGATGACGCTGAAGCGGGGCTAGCCAAGCGATCCCATCTGGCTCGGATATGCCTTTTGTCGTAATAATATCGAAATAGTATCTAAACCGAGAGAAAACCCCGAAGCCAGCCCAGCACTTCTTCTGGCGCTTCTTCCGCCAGATAATGGCCTGAAGCCACCGCGCCACCTGTCACGGGACCAGAGGCATAATCACGCCAAATTGTCAGCGCGTCATACCATTTCGGGATGCTGCCCTTCGCTCCCCAAAGCGCCAGCAGCGGGCAAGTGATTTTCTGCCCCGCCGCGCGGGATGCGCGGTCATGGTCAAGATCTATCGTCGTCGCGGCGCGGTAATCTTCACAGATGGAAGTCACCGTGCCTGGCAGATGCAGCGCGGCCAGGTAATCCGCGCGCGCTTCGGGATGAAAGAAGGATTTATCCTTGGGTTCGCGCGAAGTGTGCAGGTCAAACCAATCTTCGATATCCCGCAGGATCATGCGTTCCGGCCGATCATGCGGCTGCGCCAGCCAGAACCAATGATAATAGCCAAGGCCGAAGGCCATATCGGCGCGTTCAAAATGCTCAAGCGTCGGGATGATATCCAGCACGCAAAGCCGTTCCACCGCATCTGGCGTATCAAGTGCCAACCGATGCGCTACACGCGCGCCGCGGTCATGGGCTGCGATCTGAAAGCGCGGAAACCCAAACCCCGCCATCAGCGCGACCAAATCGGCGGCCATTTCCCGCTTGGCATAGGGCGCGTGATCGGCGCTGACCGAGGGCTTGGATGAAAACCCATAGCCGCGCAGATCGGGCGCAATCACCGTGAAATCACGCGCCAGAATGGGCGCCAGGCGATGCCACATGGCGTGGGTTTGCGGATTGCCATGCAGCAGAAGCAGCGGCGGGCCGGAACCGGCGCGGCGGAGCCTGATGCGCTGGCCATTGGCTTCACGTCTTTCCAGCGTGAAGCCATCGAAAAACGCCATCTCAGCCGCCGCGGCGGGCACCGCCTGGGCGCCCGGCATCAAAGCCCAGGAAGCCCGCTTCAAGCTGCGCCGAGCCGCCATCATTGGCGAAAAGCCGCGGCTTGATGGAAACGCTCGGTGTGCGGGCGCCTTGGGCTGAAGCCTGGCGCGCCAGGCGCAGCGCTTCCTGCTGCACGGCGCGTTCCTGTTCGGCCCGGGCAGCGGCGGCGCCACGCGCATTATTGGGGCCAGAGGAACTGCCGGCCATGCCGCGCGCGGAGAGCAGATAGAACATGATGTCATTGCGCCCCTGATCCACCGCCCAATCCGTGGGCGTCAGGCCAAGCGCATTGCGGCCATTGAGATCAGCACCACGATTGACCGCATCGCGCGCCGCCACCAAATCTCCGCGCGTGATGGCATCAAAAAGCGCCGGTGTGGGGGAAAGATTGGCGTTGCCATCCGCCGGGATGGGTTCAGGCGCGCGACGTGCGGCCAGGCCGGGCAGGGCAGGTGGGCGCGCCTGGCGCGCGCCAGGCTGGCCCTGTGGGGCCGCAAATTGCGCAGCGGCGGGGGCGATATCAGCCCCGAGCAGGGCGATCACGGCCAGGGGAAGCAGGCGCGGCAAGGATTTCATGACGTGATATTAGCCATCCTGGGCTTCTACCGCCAGCCTTATCCCCAGGGGCCGCGCTGCGCGGCGGGCTTGCTGCTGGGAAGTTCCTGGGTCCAGGCGCCGCTGCCCGGCAGCGCCCCCATGCTGGAGGCCAGTTTTTCCAGCGCAGCCACGCGGTTTGCCGTGCGCGGATGGGTCGAGAAAAGATTGTCCATCCGTGCCCCAGACAAAGGATTGATGATGAACATATGCGCGGAAGCCGGATTGGCCTCGGCCCGTTGGTTCACGCGCTGATGGGCGTAGTGTTCCAGTTTTTGCAGCGCCCCCGCCAAGGCCATGGGCTGGCCGCAGATCTGCGCGCCCATCTTGTCAGCCTCATATTCCCGTGACCGGCTGATGGCCATTTGCACAACCGCCGCGGCCATGGGTGCCAGGATCACCATCAGCAGCATACCTATTGGGCCGAAGGGATTCTGCCCCTGACGGTCTCGTCCGCGATTGAACATCATGCCGAATTGCGCGAGCGCCGAAATGGCACCGGCGACGCTCGCCGTGACCGTCATGAGCAGCGTGTCGCGGTTTTTGATATGCGCCAATTCATGCGCAATCACGCCGGCGGCTTCTTCTTCCGAAAGCATCTCAAGCAGGCCGGTATTCACCGCAACGGCCGCATGCTGCGGGTTGCGGCCGGTGGCAAAGGCATTTGGCTGGGCTTCGTGGATCACATAAAGCGCCGGCATGGGCAGGCCCGCATTGGCCGCAAGCTGCGCGGTCATTTCATACAGCCGCGGCGCTTCCTGCGGGCTGACGGGCTGGGCATTGTGCATGCGCAGCACCATCTTGTCGCTATTCCACCAGGAAAATAGGTTCATGCCGCCTGCGAAAATCAGCGCCATAATCATGCCCTGCTGCCCGCCAATGGCTTGGCCGACCACGCCAAAAAGCGCGGTCATGGCCGCAAGCAGTATTACGGTGCGGGTATAGCCGGCCATGATGCGTTTCCTTTTTTCCCTCGTGAGTCGTTGAAAGTGATGTTAAGGCTAATGGCTATGCAGGATAAACCCCAGGTCGAAAAAGACCAAAAACAACCTCAGGCGCCGGCCAAGACCCCACCGGCCAAGCCCAAGGAAATTGGTGGCCCCAAAGGCCCTGAGCCGACCCGTTTTGGTGATTGGGAACAGAAGGGCCGCGCCACCGATTTTTAGAAAGCCCTGGCCGCCCGGCCGCTTGATGTCAGTTCGATGAACCGACGCCCCACCGCTTGAAAGCCGGGCCTGCCCGGGCCAATTTCTGCGCGTGCAGCCGGGCGGGCGCGAATCTGCCGGCGCCGTTAGGGCGGGTCCCGTTCACCTTTGTTCGCGGGGCACGCTCTAAACCTTTGTTTCAGCGCATTTTCCGAGCCGCCAAGTGATGCCACTCGGCTTGAGAATGCTAAAATGTCGGGAGAGGGATTTCACAATGACGGATGAAGAAAACAGGATCATCACCGCTTTCGTTGAGCGGATGAGCGGCAATGCGGCGGCCCAAGGCGCGCCCTCTGGCCCTTGGGGTGCCAGCACGGCGCAGAAGCCAAGCTTGCCGCCGATTGACCCTGACGCCGATCGGCTGATCACGGAGCTTTTCACGCGTTACCCGGAAGCGCGCTATCGCATCACGCAATCTGCCTTTGCGCAGGAAGCGGCGCTGGTCGAAGCCAATAACCGTATCCAGCAATTGGAATGGGAAGTGGAAGCCGTGCGCCGTGACGGCCAGGCGCAGAAGGGCGGCATGCTTGGCGGGCTTTTCGGCGGCAATCGCCCGGCCCCCATGCCGCCGCGCCCGCAGCCCTATTACCCGCCAGGCCATAACCCTCAGGCGCTGCAACAGCGCCCGGGTGGTGGTTTCCTTGGCACCGCGCTTGCCACCGCTGCCGGTGTCGCTGGCGGCATCATGCTCGGCAATATGCTGATGGGCGCATTGGGTGGCGGCGGCGCGGCGCAGGCCGCTTCTGCGGGCGGCTTCGCGCAGGAAGCGGTGCCTTCATCTTCGCCTTGGGGCGGTGACGCGCAGCCGGACGCGGCCGCAGATTACGGCAATGATGCCAGCGCCGATTGGGGCGACGACGAACAGCTTTGAATGCTAGAGCGTGTTGCGTTCACATGGGTTCACGCAACCCGCTCTATATTGTTGTTTTTCGAGCATCTTCACACGTTCAGATGATTCCATCTGAACGTGTGAAGATGCTCTAGCGAGGCCCGCGCGAAAATCGCGGGCCTTACCCCTTTGCCTCCCGGCGGATAGCAATCAGCGCTGCAATGGTGGAGCGGATATCGGCCTCAGAATGTTCGCTTGACATAAAGAACCGCAGTCGCGCGGCTTTTTCCGCAACCGCCGGATAGATGATCGGTTGCACATTGATGCCGCGTGCGAAAAGCAGTTGCGAATAACGCGCCGCCGCAATGGAAGATTTCAGGATTATCGGCACAATGGCGTGGGCAGTGGCGGTGCCGGTATCGAAACCAGCCTCCCCCGCCAGGTCCAGGAAAAGCGCCGTATTGGCTTGCAATCGCGCCACGCGCCCCGGTTCGGCATGAAGGATCTTCAGACTTTCTGTCGCGGCCGCTGCCAGGGCGGGCGCCAGGCCTACGGAATAGACAAAACCCGGCGCGGAATGCTTCAGCCATTCAATCAGGCTCGCATTGCCGGCGATATAGCCGCCGCAGCCGGACAGGGTTTTTGAAAGCGTACCCATCCAGATATCAACCTCATTTGGGTCAATACCGAAATGTTCATGCACGCCATGCCCGCGGGCACCAACCACGCCAAGCGCATGTGCCTCATCGACCATCAACCAGGCATCATGGCGGCGCGCGATTTCAATGAAGCGCGGCAGATCGGGGATATCGCCATCCATTGAATAAAGGCCTTCAATCACCAAAAGCGCCCGCCGCGCGCCGCGCCGCGCTTCGGCCAGCGCCGCTTCGGCCGCGCGCCAATCATTATGCGCGAAGGAAAGCCGCTTGGCGCCGGAAAGCCGCACCCCTTCGGTGCAGGAATTATGAATGGCTGCATCATGCACAATCAGATCACGTGGGCCCATCATATGCCCAATCACCGTCACATTCGTGGCGTGGCCTGAAACAAACACAAGCGCTGCCTGTGCGCGGTAATGTGCGGCAAGTGCCGCTTCCAGCGCGCCATGCACCGGCCTTTCGCCCGAGACCATCCGTGACGCCGAAGCAGAAACCCCATACAGATCTATCGCGGCCTTGGCGGCGGCCTGCACGCGTGGATCACCATTCAGGCCAAGGTAGTTATAGGACCCGAAATTGATCACTTCCCGCCCGGCAATGACACTATGGGCAGCAGCAATGCCTTCATGCGCGCGGAAGAAGGGATTTTCCAATTCAAGGCTGGCTGCGGCATCGCGGATCAGCGCCATTTCGCGCTGGCCCGGCAATTCCCGAAAGCCGCGCGGCGCTTCTGCTGCCGGCGCATCATCACGCCGCCGTGTCAGCCGGGCCAGTAGCGCCGCACGCGCGGTGGCGGAAAGGCCGAAGCTGCTACTCATGACGTTGCCACCGGTTCATGGGTTTCGACCAATGCTTCGACGGTTGCCATATCGGCATCATCCTTGAACAGCACGCCCGCAACACGTTGCACCAATAATGCCAAAGTCAGATCCTCGGTCACCGCCGTGAGTGGCACACTGACGCCGAGGCGGCGTTCCAAAGCCATGCGCAATTCAATGCCGCCGAGCGAATCAAGCCCAAGCCCCGGCAGCGGCTGATCCACGCGCACCGCTTCGGGCGGCAGGCGCAGGATGCGCGCCATTTCCTCCCGCGCCAGAGCAAGAAGTTCCGTCCGGGCTGCATCCGGCGCCATGGTGAGCAGCCGAGCACGCAAGGCAGCACCATCGGCGTCACGCGTTGCCATGCGACCACCAAGCGCCGCATAGGCAGGCTCGGCCAGAATGGGCAGCGCTGCCTGCATGCCATCCCAGCTCATGCGCGCCAGGTGGATCACGGGCGCGCCGGCGGCGATCAAGGCGGGCAGCGTCGCAAGTGCTTCCTGTGCGGCCATGGGCTTGGCACCGCTCAAGCGTTCCAGCTTTTCCGCAGCCGCCGCTTCGCGCGTTAGCACGCCGGCATCGGCGATCGGTCCCCACCCAACCGCGAGCGCTGGCTTGCCCAAGGCGTGGCGCCGCCGTGCCACCCCTTCCAGCGCGGCATTGGCGGCGACGTAATTCGCCTGGCCGGGGTTGCCGAAAGCCGTGGTGGCAGAGGAGAAAAGCAAAAACAGATGCAGCGGATCATCAGCGGTCAGCGCTTCCAATGCCTCGGCCGCGGCAAGCTTTGGTGCCAGCACGCGGGCGAAGCTTGCGCCATCCTGCCGCGCCGCAGCGCCATCGGCGAAAACCGCCGCGGCGTGCACCACGCCGCGCAACGGCGCGCCTTCAGCGCGTAGCGCTGCCAAAACCGCGCCAAGCGTGGCGCGGTCGGTCGCATCACAGGCATGGGCGCTGGCGCGCGCACCAAGGGCGGCCAAAACGCGCAAGGCCGCATCCATGCCCGGCGTGGCCGCGCCGCGGCGCGAAACCAGCGCGACGCGCCTGGCGCCAGCGGCAGCCAGCCATTTGGCGCATTCCAAGCCAAAGCCCTGTGTGCCCCCCAGCACCACATAGGCCCCGGCCTCATCCGGCTGCCAGGGTGCGGCCCGAGAAGCCACAGGCAAGGGCGGGCGGATCACCAGCTTGCCGATATGGCTGGAAGCCTGAAGCTGGCGGAACGCTGCTTCCGCTTCTTCCGCTGGAAAGGCGCGATAGGGCAGGGGTGCCAGCGCGCCATCCGCAAGCCGCGCGGCGATATCGCGCAGCAGTGCTTCCGCCAAGGCGGGGCGGGCGCGCGGCAGCGCATCTGCATCCACGGCGAAATAGCTGATATTGCGCCGGAAGGCGCCGAGCCCAGCACGGCGGCCTTCGGCAAAATCGCGCTTGCCCAATTCAATGAAGCGCCCAAAGGGTGAAAGCAGCGCCAGGCTTCTTTCCATCGCCACACCGGCCAGTGAATTCAGCACCACATCCACGCCATCCGGCCAGGCGGCGCGCAGCGCATCGGCAAAGCCGGCATCGCGGCTATCCAACACCAGATCAGCGCCAAGCTGGCGCAAAAAGGCGCGCTTTTCCGGGCTGCCGGCGGTAGTCGCCACCAAGGCGCCAGCCGCCTTGGCGATTTGCAGCGCGGCCAAACCAACCCCGCCCGCCCCGCCATGGATCAGCACGCGCTCACCCGGGCGGAGTCTTGCCAAGGTTTCCAATGAATAGGCAGCCGTGATGAAGGCAACCGGGATGGTGGCTGCCGCTTCGGGGCTCATGCCCGGCGGTAGGGGTTGCAGCGCCTCGGCCCTCGTCAGCGCATGGCTCGCAAAGGCAGCGGGCGCAAAGCCGAAAACTGCGGCGCCGGCTTGCAGACCAACCTCCGGCCCGGCTTCTTCCACAACGCCAGCGCATTCCATGCCTAGGCTCGGCCCAGCAAAGCCATCCATCAGCATGTCTTCCGGCAATAGCCCCTGCGCCCACATCACATCGCGGAAGTTGAGGCCCGTTGCCGTGACGCGCAGCCGAACTTCGCCGGGGCCGGGCTTCGGTAAGGGATCAGCTGATCTCCAGCCAAGGCTTGCCAATTGTCCGGGCTGGCCGATGGCCAATTGCGCCGGAAAGCCAGGCGCCGGTGCGGGCAAACCGGGGCGCATCAGCGGCGCAAAACGCCCACCGGCGGCAAGGCTGATTTCCGGCGCATCTCCAGCACATTCCGCCAGGATCAATGGCGCGGCGTCCTCGGGCGGCAGATCGGGGGCAATGGTCAGCCGGCGCGGCCTAAGCCCCGGCATTTCGTTTGCCAAGACCCGGCCAAGCCCGATCAGCGCCGCGGCACGCGCTTCATCAGCCTGAGCGGCCAGTATCAACCCGCCCGCCACGCCATCCGCCGCCGAGGCAAGCGCGGTAAGCGCCCCCAGCGCCGCCGCGGGCGCCGCCATGCCGGTTAGCGCCAGGATTTTGGCCCCGCGCAGGCTTTTGGGCGGCGGCAGCTCTCCCAGCGTCAGGATTGCGGGTGGCCGATCCGGCGCCAACTGCGCCGCCAACGCCTGAGCCAGTGGCATGGCCTCGGCATCGGCGAAAATCAACAGCGATTCAGCCGAAACCAGGGCGGGCTCGGCGCTGTTCACGGTCGGGCCTTGGCCCGTGATCAGCAGCGCCGGCCAGGGCGCGGCTGAGAGCGCTTCCACCTCCGCCCCCTGCCACGCCGCCATGCCGAGCGCGGTGCGCCAAGCGGCAGCATCTGGCAGGGCGCCTTCCGGTTCATCCCGCCACCAGGTCGGGTCTTGCCCCATGGCAAAGTTCCAAAGCGCCCCGGGCGCGGGTTCGCCCAGCAGCAGAAGCGACCCCGGCGCCGCTTGGTCGATAAGCCCTTCCAGCACGCTGAGCCCACGACCATTCAGCGCTGCTGGCGCCAAGCCTAGGATCACATCGGCCCTCTCCGCCGGGGCAGTCGCGGCGCTCAGTTTTTCCCAGCCATCCCATGTCATAAGGACCGCCTCAGGGACCGCCCCGATCGCCCCGGCCCGAGCCTCGCCAATGGCGCGGTAATGGATACGCCGGCCGCTGCCGCCAAGCAGCGCCAAGGTGCCCCGCGTCAAAGCCCCGCCCGCGCCAAGTTCCAAAATCCTGAGCGGCCGATCCTTGGGCCAGGTTTCGAGCAGCGCGCGCAGCCCGGCCAAAAGCGGCTCAGCCAAGGCCCGCATCGCCCCGCCACTGGCCGGAGGAGGCGCCGCGACAAGCGCCTCACCACGCAAGGCCGGGACCGTTTGTTCGCCCGCCCGCGCGAGCCAGGCCAGATCAAGCGCCATCCCCGGCTGTTCCGCCAGAACGGCGCGCCAGATCGCCTCGGGTGGTGGCAAGGGCTGGTCTTCGATAATGCGCCAGCCCCCTGCGAGGGGTTCCGCAGCGCCCGCTGCCGCCAGGATTCGCCACAGCGCGGCGCGGTAGGGGCTGGGCGGTGCGGCATTGTCGCGCAGCGCCGGCAGCGCCAAGGCGGCCACATGGGCTTCCAGCAGCAGCGCGGCCTCGCTCAGCGGCGCAGCCTGATCCTGGCTCCGGATTGCCGCCATGATCGGCGCAACATCAAGCCTTGCTGGGGTATTCAACAGCGGCAAGCTCGGCACTGGATCAAGCCGGAAGGCAAGGTTTTCCAGCTTCTCACGGCCCGGGCGCGGCATGCGCTGGAACCAGATATCCTCAATGCTTGCCACCATTGCGCCAGTGGCATCACGCAGCGTCAGGCTGGCGGCGAAAAGCCTTGCGCCGCGCCGACCCGGGGTAATTTCGGCCGAGGCGATGGGGGCAGCATCGCGCCTGGCACAAAGCCGGCCGATGCGCACGGGAATAATGGCCTCATCAGCGCTGAGGCCCTGGCCCAGCATCAGGGCGAAAAGCCCCTGCAAGGCGCCATCCAGCAGCGCGGGATGCAGCATAAAGCCGTCATGCGCAGGCGCGGTTTCCGGCAGGCTCAGCCGGGCGAGTGCTGCCCCGGCGGCGCCATCTACGTCCACATGCTTCAGGCTTTGAAAGGCCGGGCCGTAATCAAGGCCGTGGCGCGCGGCAAAGGCGATCACCTCGGTGCCCGGCACCTGCCGTGTCTTGGCAAGCGCGAATTCTGGCGGGGCCGGCAGGCGCGGCAGGGCGGCCAGCCGTGCGCGGGCGCAAAGGGCGAATTCATCTTCGGCCAGGCGCGGGCGGGCTTCAAGGGTGAAGCCACCTTCGTCATCCGCTTTGAGGCGCAATTCGGCCATGCGGTCCTTGGCGAGCGAAACGGGGCGGAGAATGGCAAGCTCACTCACTTCCAGCACCGGCGCGTCAGGATGGGTAAGCGCTGCGGCGGCCAAGGCGGCTTCCGCCATGGCGGCGGCGGGCAGCACCGCTTCGCCAAATAGCTGATGATCGCCAAGCCAAGGCATGGAAGTGGTATCCAGCCATTGCGTCCAAAGCCCGGGTGCCGATCCCTGCCGGAAACCAAGCAATGGATGGTCTTGCAGCGGATCGGTCTGCCGCGCGCTTTCGACCGTGCGCGTGAACCAGATGGACCGGCGCGCAAAGGGCGTGCGTGGCAGTTCAGCGCGCTCTGCAGCGCCCTGAAAGGCTGCGGCGGCGCGCGGATCATCACCTGCGGCAATGGCACGATCGGCAATGGCAGGAAAGGGATCGCCCGGTGGGTCCTGGCGCTTCAGGCTTGAAAGGATCGCCCCTTCCACTGCCTCGGCGCGGAGTGTCTCACGGAGATAATTCTGCAAAACCGGCGTGGGACCGATTTCGAGGAAAAGTCGCGCACGCTGCCGCGCTGCTTCCGCCACCGCATGCTGAAAACGCACGGGTTCGCGCAGGTTGCGCCACCAATATTCGCCCCTGGCTTCCGCCCCGGGTAAAGGCTTGCCGGTGACGGAGGAAATCATCGCGCAAATACCGGGCTGCGTATCCATACCCGCCAGATCGCGCAAAAGCCCTGTCCGTACCGGGTCCATCGCTGCGCTATGGAAAGCATAGTCCAGATCAAGCGGAATCGCGACCAAGCGCGCCGCTTCCGCTGCCTGGCAAAGCCGCGCAATCGCCAGCGCCGGGCCCGCGATGGTGAGCGCCGCCGGCGCATTGATCGCCGCGATTTCAAGCCCTGGGCCACATTCTTCGAGCAATGGCGCGACGGCTTCGGGCGTTGCGCCAATCGCCGCCATGCGCCCGGTGCCGCGCGTGGCGTGCTGATGCCGGCTGCGCGCCACAATCAGCGCTGCCGCCTGATCAAGCGAGAGAATGCCCGCCGCTTGCGCCGCCGCCACTTCGCCGACCGAATGACCGATCACCAGATCAGGCGTGATGCCTTGTGCGGCCAGTGCCGCCAAAACGCCGATCTGCACGGCGAAAAGCAAGGGTTGGGCAAGGTCCGTGCCGGCAAGTTGCGCATCGCTCACACCCGCCTTGATCAGGGCGGCTGGTGAAACCCCAAGCCTTGGCGCCAGCGCCGCATCTGCTGCCAGCACGGCGCGCCGAAAGGCGGGTGATGCGCGAAAGGCTTCCCGCGCCATGCCAAGATGCTGCGCGCCATTGCCGCTGAAGACAAAGGCCATGTGGCCACGCAGCGCCACAGCTTGCACCACACCAGCCTCACGCTCTCCCGCTTCCCAGGCGGCAAGGCGCTGGGATAGCGCAGCGCCCTCAGCCCCGCGCAGCACAAGCCGATGCGGCGCAAGGTCCCGATACTGCGCCTGACCGCGTGCGAGTGCCGCAGCGCGCGCGCCATCAGCGCCCGCCAGCGCATCGCGCCACGCGCCAACCGAAAGCCTGAGTGCTTCGGCAGAGCGCGCCGAGAGAATAAGCGGCGGCGCCCCCCTGGCCGCCGCGCGACGCAGCGGGCGCGGATGGGGCGCGCGGCCCAAAATGGCCGCCGCATTGGTGCCCCCAAAACCGAAGGCATTCACACCCATCACCGCATCATCGGCGACCGTGATGGTCTCGGTCGTGCGCGGGACGCGCAGGTTCAAATCTGCGAAATCAATCGCCGGATTGGGGTTCGCGAAATGCAGCGCGCGCGGCACAAAGCCCTGTTCCAGCATGAGCATGGATTTCAGCAACCCGGCCATGCCGGCGCCCGCTTCCAGATGGCCGATATTGGCCTTGGCGGACCCGATCGGCAGCGGCGCGCTCCGATGCTGCGCAATGGCTTGGCCAATCGCCCAGGCCTCAGCCGGGTCGCCAGCTTGGGTGCCGGTGCCATGCGCTTCAAAGGCAAGGAAACTATCCGGATCCACAGCGCTTTTTTCAATCAGGCCTTTCAGTAGAGCAGCCTGCGCGTCGCGATTGGGCAGTGAAATGCCAATGGTGCGCCCCGCCGTATTGCTCGCGGTGCCAAGCAGCAGCGCGCGGATTGGCTCATGCGCGGCTTTGGCATCGGCTAGGCGGCGCAGAATAACCACCCCGGCACCTTCCGCCCGCACATAGCCATCCGCAGCCGCGTCAAATACCTGACAGCGACCGCGGGCAGACAGCATGCCGGCGCTGGAAAAGCCAATGAAGGCATAGGGGGAGAGCAGCAGATTGACGCCACCCACCACGGCGGCTTCCAAGGATGGATCGTCTGCCAAGGCCCGTGCCGCCAGATGCAAAGCGACCAGTGAAGACGAACAGGCTGTATCAATCGTCTGCGCGCCGCCGCGCAAATCAAACACATGGCCTATGCGGTTGGATAAGATGGACAGCGCATTGCCGGTCATCAGGAAGCGTTCGGTTGCGGCGGGGTCCTGCAGCCTTATCTCTGCAAAATCGGTGGACGAACCCCCAACAAAGACCGCAATGTTGCGCCCGGCGAGGCTTTCGGGGCGTAGCCCGGCATCCTCCAAGGCATCGCGCGTTACTTCCAGCAAAAGCCTTTGCTGTGGATCGGCTTCCGCGACCTCTCGCGGGGAAAGGCCGAAGGCTTCTGCGTCAAAGCCTCGGATGTCGCCAATCGTGCCGGCGGTGAAACTATAGCTGCGGCCGGCTTCGCCCTGGCGCGGATGGTACCAACGCGCTTTCTCAAACCGGTCATCCGGCACTTCGGTGACGGCGTCCTCACCCCGCCGCAGCAGGTCCGCGAAGCAGGCAAGATCGGGCGCGCCGGGCAGCCTGGCGGCTGCACCGATAATGGCTATAGGTTCGGGGCGCGGTACCCTACTGCGCTTGGCACGACCGCGCATGGGTGCTTCAGGAGCCCAGCATTGAGGGCGCAGCAGGCGCCCTTAGCGTAGGTGCGACCATGGGGTCCGGGGCAAAACGCCGTGCGTTTGCCGGCACGGACGCGTTGGCAATTTCCTCTAGCCATGGGTCGACCAGCGCAAAATGATCCTCCCAGCTTGGCGATGACCAGCGATCAATCCGGCGCAATTGCGCCTCACGCACCCGGCTATCCTCATCCGTGAAGCCAAGGATCAGGCGACGCCAGCCGAGCCCGTCCAGGGGGTCCAGGTATTCCGGCGCTTCCCCGCCGACTTCGCGTAGCGCGGGAAGGTCGGAACAGATGGCGGGCACACCCAGGGCCAGGGCTTCAGCGAGCGGCAGGCCGTAACCTTCAGTGAAAGAAGGGAATAGCAGCGCCCGCGCCCCCTGCAGCAGCCGCGCTACCGCATTATCCGGCAAATCCTGATATTCACGCACAACGCCCACCAGCGCCGGGCAACGCTCCAGCATGTCAAGGATGTTTTCATTTTCCCAACCGCGCCGCCCGACAAGAATGAGCTTTGGTGTATTTGGCCCTAGGCGTTGCTGAAGAACGCGCCATGTATTCAAAAGCAAAAGATGATTCTTGCGCGGTTCGATGGTCCCGATACACACAAAATAAGGTTCGGCGGGCACCGGGAAATTCGCATCCGGAACGTGCGTTTCAATGCCAAGCGGTGCAGTGATAATCGATAGCTTGTTGGGGCCTTGCGGCAAATGCGGCAGAAGGTCCGCCGCGGTTGCGTTCGAATTGGCGATGATGCCATCGGCAAATCTGGCAAAGGTTTCCAGGCGCTTGGCGTGACGCTGAACCCCGGATGGAGAGGCGTATTCGGGGTGCGTCAACGGGATAAGGTCATGGACCAGCGGGACGAATTTTACGCCCCGGCGCTTCAGGGCAGCAATGTGCCCCGGTTTATCGGCCTGCAAATGAGAGACTAAAAGGTGAACAGCCCGGCTCGAATCTCCGAGCGAGCGTGACAAGTCGCGCAATCCCCGCCCAAGACCCAGGCGCGTTATGGCAAGACGGGCAAGTCGCGTGGCTGGCTTTGCGGCGTCGTTCCAGCCTGGTTTGCCAAGGCGCCCCGTCTCCAAAGCCTCAACAAGCTCTGCAACAAGCGTCCGCGGCACGGCCACTGCCGGGCCAACCGGGCCGCGCAATACAAACGTGACGCAGGACGGGTCTTTTTTGAGCCAATGGCGAGCATATGCGCGCTCAACCCGGTCAATACCGGTTGGCATGGGGCGCCATGCGCCGAAGATCAACCGCGAAACATCGAGGAATAACCTCAAGCTTTCTTCCCTCAATAGCACTGGCGATCCGACCAAGATGGATGTGTAATGCAAGCTGACAGTGATTTCAATTCACAAAAGGGTCTCCTGGGGGAGCGCAGGCTGATACAGAGGTTCGACTTGCCCATAAATAGGCAAAGTCACCATGAAGCTTCTGAAGCGAAGATAACGTAAATCGGCTCGGCGCCATAAGGGTTAATCATGCAAGAATTTCTTTCTAGGCAAACGAAAGGCGAAAAATGACAATCTGGCTACGTCCAGCCACGCCTGCCGCCATTGAAGCCCGTCTGAAAAATAGCCTGCCCGGTGCCTTTGGCATCCGGATCCTGGAAGTCGGGCATGATTTTCTGCGCGCTGAAATGCCGGTGGATCGGCGCCATGTTCAGCCCTATGGCATATTGCATGGGGGTGCATCAGTCGTGCTTGCCGAAACTTTGGGCAGTATCGCCACCACCCTGACTCTGCCCGAAGGCCAACAGGCCGTCGGGTTGGAGGTGAACGCGAACCACGTCTCCGCCGTGCCGGAGGGGGAGACCGTCACCGCGCTGTGTCGCCCGCTCCATCTCGGCCGCCGCACCCAGGTCTGGCAGACGGAGATCCACCGGCCCAATGGCAAGCTTGCTTGCGTCTCGCGGCTCACCACCGCGGTGCTGGACCGCAAGGCCGACTAGGCTGGGCTTGTCTGCGCCGGCGCGGTCCTGCCCCCTGAGCAAAGCGGGCCATGGCGTGATGTGGCAAAACAGGTCACGCTGTAGTCTAGGCCGCGCAAGCCGCCGTTGACATAAGGGGTATCGGAAACAGAATGCCCCGCTCACCGTCTTTTGGATTGTCTTTTGGAGATGTGATGACCGTGGATCATGTGATTGAAACACTGAACGCCGCAGCACCAGGGGTGGCGGCATGAAGCCGCGCGTTGCCGTGATTGGCACGGGGGGCACCATCTCCTCCATGGGGACGGGCCCGCTCGATATCCTGGATTACCTCGCCAATGGCACTGTGCTAGATGTGAATGGGCTGCTGGCGCGCATCCCCGAGGCAGCATTGGTCGCCGATGTGGTGCCGGTGCCCTTCCGCGCCATTCCTTCCACACAATTGGCCTGGCCGGAATGGAAGGAATTGCTTGGGCTTTGCCATAAGCTTGCTGCCGAAGACCCGCAGCTTGCTGGCATTGTCATCACGCATGGCACGGCAAGCCTTGAGGAAACCGCCTATTTCCTTTCGCTCACGCTGAAGATTTCCATCCCCGTGGTGCTGGTGGGCGCGCAGCGTCCTGCATCTGCGCTTTCGGGCGATGGACCGATGAATATGGTCAATGCCATTCGTGTCGCTGCCGATCCCAGCGCGCGGGGCTTGGGCGCGCTGGTGCTCCTGAATGATGAAATTCAGGCGGCGCGCGATGTGACGAAAACCTCCACACTGCGGATGCAAACCTTCCGCACGGCGGATTTCGGTGTGCTTGGCCATGCCGATGGAGACATGATTGCCTGGTACCGCAAGCCCATCCGCAAGATCGCGCCCGATACGGAATTTGATGTGTGCGGGTTGGATGCGCTGCCGCGCGTGGATATTGCCTATTGCTATGCCGGGGCGGATGGTGCGGCGATTGATGCCTTTGTCGCCGCCGGCGCCAAGGGGATTGTGACCGCAGGCTTCGCGCCTGGCTATGTGACGCCGGCCATGGTGAAGGCGGGCGAAGCGGCGGTTGCTGCGGGGGTGAAGCTGGTCCTTTCCAGCCGCGCCGGATCGGGGCGCACTTTCCGCACGCAGCGCGGCGATAGATCGGGCTTCGTCAGTGCCGATAATTTGACCCCGCAAAAGGCGCGCATCCTGCTATCGCTCGCGCTGACCAAAGGGCTGGATAATGATGGCATAAGGCGCGTCTTCGCGACGTATTGAAGATGCCGCCGCGCCAAGCCGCTGCCCCCGAACGCGCCTGGGTTCGTCTGCCTTCGGGACGGCGGCTGGATTTGCTTTCCCCGACACCGTTCGATTGGACGGATGAGGATTTGGCGACAGGGCTTGCGCGCACCTTTCGCTGGGGCGGGCATTCCATCTGGCCGGAACCGCTTTCGGTCGCGCAGCATGCGCTGTTCGTGCTGCAACTCCGCCGCCAACGCACGCGCCATTGGCTGACGCCACCTGAGGAATTGCGCGAATTGCTGCATGATGCGGATGAAGGCTTGATCAATTTTGACTGCATCTCGCCGCTCAAGCCCTTTTTGGGGGAGCGTTTCGCGGCCCTGCAAGCAAGCCTTTCAGCCGCGGTGGCGCTGCGCTATCGCCTGCCGGCCTGGGGTGTGGAAGAAAAGCGCGCGCATAAGGCCGCTGATATCGCCGCCGCGGCAGCCGAGGCGGTTTATGTTGCCGGTTGGACGGAAGCGGAAATGCGCGAAACGCTGGGTATTCGCGCCGCCGTTTTGGCGCGCGATCCGCTGGCCGGGCGTTATGGCGGGGAGCCCTGGCGCCCCTGGCCGCCGGCGTTGGCGGCGGAGCGCTTCCTGACAGAACTCGCTCAGCTACAGGTGAAGATCGGCTGACCTCACTCCCGCGGAATGCCCGCCTTTTCGATCACATCGCGCCACAGCGGCACTTCGCGCGCAATGCGTTGCGCCAAAGCTTCAGGGCCTTTCGGGTTCAGCGTGAAGCCAGCGCCGAGCAGGCGATTTTTCGTCTCAGATTCATTCAGCAGCGTAATCGCCACCTGCGCCAGACGATCCAGAATGGCTTGCGGCGTGCCGGCAGGCGCCAGCAAGCCCTGGAAGGTTTCTGAGACAAAACCGTCATACCCAAGTTCAACCATGGTGGGCACATCGGGCAGGTCATGCCAGCGCTGTTCCCCGGTGATTGCCAAGGCGCGCAAGGTGCCAGCTTTAATCAGCGCATGCGCCGGCGGCAGGGCGGCAACGCCAATCGGCGTAGTGCCGGCCAGCACCGCTTGCACCGCCTGCGCTGCGCTTTGATGTGTGACCTGCACCAATTCAATGCCTGTCCTCAACCGAAGTAATTCCGCCGTCAGATGCGGCGTGGAACCCAACCCCGGATTGGCGATATTGAGCCCGCCCGGTGTCGCCTTGGCGCGCGTAATCAACTCGGCAAGCGTGGTGATGCCGGTATCCGGCCTGGTCAGGATGGTATTGGGTGAGGCACCCAATTCCGTGATCGGCGCGAAATCCTTGGTGATGTCATAGCCGGGGTTGCGAAACAGCGTCGGGTTCACCACAAAACCGGTGGAGGTCACCAGCAGCGTATAGCCATCGGGCGCGCTGCGGGCCGCATGGGCGATGCCGACATTACCGCTGGCGCCGGGGCGGTTTTCCACTACCACTGGCCTGCCAAGCGCCGCCGCAAGCCCAGGTGCAATGACGCGCGCCATGACATCAGTGGGACCACCCGGGCCAAAGGGCACCACCAGGCGAATGCTGCGCGATGGCCAAACATCAGCGCTCTGCGCGCGGGCCAAAGTAGGTGCGGCCAAAATGCCCAAAGCGGCGCGGCGTGTCAGACGCAAATCGGCCATGCGATGATCTCCCTTATTGCCACGCGTGTTCGAGTGGCTTTGGAGAAAGGCTGAAACCAGATCAGGCCAAGGTCAAGCTTGAGCATTTTCAAGCCAAGTGGAATCACTTGGCGGCTCGGAAAATGCGACCCAAGGTCAAGCTTGAGCATTTTCAAGCCAAGTGGAATCACTTGGCGGCTCGGAAAATGCGACCCAAGGTCAA
>CAIYMY010000212.1 GCA_903927465.1 uncultured Rhodospirillales bacterium
ACGCGGCGTGATGCCAGTACCATCATCGCCATGTTCCATCACGTAACCATCCAGCAAATCGCCATAGCGCGCGGCAACAGCAGCGGCACTTGGCGTGACACCAAGGGCTTCAAACATGCGCGCGGTTGGCCCCTTCACCGCCTGCCCCGCAATGATGGGCGACACGGCCACCACCGGCGCGCCGGATGCAGCGATGGCATCTCGCAAACCCGGCACCGCCAGGATGGGTTCGATGCTGATGAAGGGATTACTTGGGCAAATCACAATACCGCGCGGCTTTGCGCGCAGCGCTTCAAGCAACACCGGCTGCGGGCGCGCCTGTTCAACGCCGGCGAATTTCACGGCGCGCGCCAAAGGTTCAGCGCGCAGCCGCACAAACCAATCCTGGAAATCGAGCCAGCCCTGATCCGTGTTGATTTGCGTGCGCACGGGATCATCACTCATCGGCAAGATACGCGGGCCGATCCCGAAGCGCTGACGAAAATCATCCGTGATGGCGGAAAGCGAATCACCCGCACGCAGGCGATGGCTGCGGAGCACATGCAGCGCCAGATCACGATCGCCGAGGCGAAACCAATCTGCCCCGCCAAGCGCTGCCAGCGTTTCCATGAAAGCCCAGCTTTCATCCGCGCGCCCCCAACCAAGCTGCGGATTATCCAGCCCCGCCAGGGTGTAGAGCAACGTATCCGTATCGGGGCAGATCGTGAGCCCGAAATGTTCGAAATCATCGCCCGTATTGGCGATGATCAGCAATTCCTCCGGCGGCAAAACGCGCGACAGGCCAAGCGCAAGCTTTGCCCCGCCAATGCCACCGGACAGCGCGATGATCACTGAAAAAGATCCTCCTGCGCTGGGCGAAGCAATTCGGCGGCGGGGTTCACAGCGTCAGACCAGGACAGCCCGCGGAGCAATACCGCCGGTTGGCCTTCGGCGCCTTGGCCCATAACCAAGCCCGCTGCGGCAGCGATTTCATCGGCGAAGCCAGTGATGCTGACCATCAAGGTACGGCCAAACAAATCCGGCAGACCACGCAAATCGCGCAGTGCCGGCAGCCCCGCCGCGCCGATTGCCACCCCCACCGTGCCACGCCGCCAAGCGCGCCCAAAACTATCAGTGATCACCACGGGCAGGCAAAGCCGCGCGGAAAGTGTCGCCGCACTGGCATCGGGATCGCGTGGCAAAAGCAATGCTTGGCCATCTTCACCAACATTGGATTGATCAATGCCGGCATTCGCCATGACAAAACCAAGCCGATGCTTGACGATAATCAAATTGGGCCGCGCGCGCACCACATGTTCTGATTCCGACAGGATCAATTCGACCAACCGCGCATCCTTGCCGGTTTTCTCAGCAAGTTCGTACGCTGCCGGTGATGGTTGCACGGAAGCAAGCGCGATACTGCGCCCTTCCGCTTTGCTCACGATTTTCTGTGCAATCGCCAGCACATCGCCGGCTTGCGGCGCAAGATCAGCGCGCGCCATGGCCGCTGACAGCAACGCCGCAAGGTCATCGCCCGCCTGCACCATGGGCAGGCCAGGCAGCGCAAAAAGCTGTAGCGCGGCTTTCAAGCGAAGCGGCGGCGCAGCAGTGGCAGCACCTGCTCCCCATAAAGCCGCATAAACCGTGCCTGATCAGGCCCCGGCGCATGGAACACTAAATGGCGGAAGCCGAGGCCAACATAATAACCGATGCGCTCCACATGCT
>CAIYMY010000213.1 GCA_903927465.1 uncultured Rhodospirillales bacterium
CTACCCGCTTGGCTGGATGGTGCGCTGCGCCTGGTGCTGGTGACGCCCGATATGCACCGCGTGCATCATTCCGAAGTGCGTGAGGAAACCGATAGCGATTTCGGCTTTTGCCTTTCCTGCTGGGATAGGTTGTTCGGCACCTATCGCGCGGAGCCAGCCGCTGGGCAGCTTGGCATGGTGATTGGCGTTGTGGAGTTTCGCGCGGATCAGGAACAGCGGCTGGATCGGTTGCTGGCGCAGCCTTTCCGCGAGGCGACCTGACGCCTTTCGACGTGACCGATCAGATTCGCCCAGCAAGCGCCATGATCGCCGCGCGATGGGGCAAAGAAGGCACGGCACCCTGCTGCGTGCAGGCAAGCGCGCCTGCGGTGACAGCCAGACGCAATATCTTTTCCGGCGCGAACCCCTCGGCGCTGAAGGCGGCGAAGGCGCCCAGAAACGCGTCGCCCGCGCCTGTGGTATCCGCAACCATCACGCGGGGCGGCGCAGCATCAATCACAATGCCATCAGGCCGCGCCCAAAAGGCGCCAGCGGCACCGGCGGTGACGATCACCTCGCGCATTGTCTCGGCAGCGAGCGCGAGCGCCAGGGCGGCGGGTTCAGCTTCCCGCTGCGCCAGAATGGCGGCTTCGGTTTCATTCAACACCAGTATATCGGTCGTGGCGAGAAGCTCCGGCAGGATGGGCGCAGCGGGCGCGACATTGAGGATGCGGCGCGTGCCGGGTAGCGCGCGAAACAGCGCGGCGGTGACAGCCTGCGGCGTTTCAAGCTGTGCCAGCGCGACCGCGATATCGGCGGACGGCGTAAAACCCGGCAGCAGGGCCAGTTCCGCATTAGCGCCGGGGATGATGATGATCTGATTTTCGCCCGCTGCATCAAGCAGGATGGTAGCGGCGCCAGTGGGGGCACGGGCTGTTTGCACCGCCTGCGCTTCAATGCCTTCCACGGCCCAAAGCGCGCGCGCGGCTTGGCCCGAAGCGTCATCGCCAATGGCCGTGATCAGCGCGACGCGCCCACCCGCGCGTGCCGCGGCCACGGCCTGATTGCTGCCCTTGCCGCCATGAAATTCGGCCATGCCAAGCGCGGTCAGCGTCTCCCCCGGTGCGGGAAAGCGCGCCAAGCGCAATACCGTGTCGCGATTATAGGAACCAATAACGAGAATACCGCCCATGAGGGCAAAGCCTGCGGGGCGCATCGGCCCCGGTCAAGGCCAAGATTATTTCAGGCAGGCCGCCACATGGGGCAGGAAATGCTGCGCGGGTGGCGTCGTGAGCCCCACCACCTTGGCGCCCTCATCAAAACGCCTGAGCCGCACGGCATCTTCCGAATGCGGTAGCGCCCGAAATGCCGCGACTTCATCGGCTGACATCGGCCCGCCTTGCAGCGACAGGCTGAGCACGGAATCAGGGGAAAGTTTGGCGAAGTAATCCGCTTCCGTCGCGCAAAGATAGCGCTTGGCGGCCACATGAAGCCGCACGGGTTCCGTCACTTCCGGGCCGAACCAAGCTTGCAGCCAGACCTGGCCCAATTCCTCATGCTTGTCATCCACGCCATGTTCGGCGGGGTTGTCACCCAGATCATGCACCAAATGGCCGATATCATGCAGCAGCGCCGCGGCAATGAGTGCTGAGGAACAACCTTCACGCTCCGCCTGCCAGGCGGCTTGCAAAGCATGCTGGCGTTGCGTGACATCATGCAGCCCGTATTGGCCATGGCCCTTGCCATCAATCAGATCAGCCAATTCCTGCAAGCGCGGATCTTCAGTATTCGCCATGATGCATTCTCCCCAAGCAGTCATGATTTCGGTAGCGCCTGCTGGTGCTTCAGGGAAGCATCGTCATGGCCGTGTCATCAATTCTTCACGACCATGACGGATAAGTCGCAGATAGGTCCGGTTTATGCGGCCTGATTGAGCCCACCCATCGCCATCAATTGCGTCAGGTGATGATCGGCATCGCCGAACATGGTGTCGATGGTGGTGAGCCGCTTGAAGTAATGCCCGCCCAGATATTCCATCGTCATCGCAATGCCGCCATGCAATTGAATGGCGCTTTGGCCGATGAATTTGCCAGAACGCCCAATCTGCACCTTCACCGCCGACATTTGCCGGCGCCGTTCCAGCGCATCGGCCTCCCCAGCCATCATCGCCGCCAGCATGGCCATGGAACGCGCCTCTTCCAAGGAGACCATCATCTCAGCCGCGCGGTGTTGCAAGGATTGGAAAGTCCCGATCGGCCGGCCGAATTGCTTGCGCGTCTTCAGATAATCCAGAGTCAGCTTTTGCAGCGCATCCATCGCGCCAAGCGCTTCACCGGCCAGCGCCGCGATGGTTTCATCCATCACGCGATCAACCAGCGCCAGACCATTGCCGGCATCACCCAGCAGGGCTTCGGCGGGCAGGCTTACATGATCAAGCGTGATTTCAGCGCCGCGCAAGCCATCCGTGGTTGGGTAGCCGCGCCGCGTGACACCCTTCGCATTCGCCGGCACCAGAAAAACACCAATGCCGGATTTGTCGCGCCTGGCGCCACCCGTGCGCGCCGTGACAATGATGTGGTCCGCCACATCACCATGCAGCACCACGCCCTTGCGGCCTTCCAGTACCCAGCCCGCGCCATCCTTCTTCGCCGTGGTCGCGACATCATGCAGATCATGGCGCGATTGCGGTTCGGTATAACCAAAGGCGAGTTTCAGCTTGCCCGCGACAATTTGCGGCACCATGGCGGCACGCTGGGCCGCCGAGGCACCGTGGCGAATAAAGCCACCACCCATCACGACAGTGGCCAGCCAAGGTTCCAGCGTAATCGCGCTGCCCATGGCTTCCGCCATCAGCATCACTTCCACAGGGCCCGCACCAAAGCCACCATCTTCTTCCGCGAAAGGCAGGCCGAGCAGGCCGAGATCGGCATAAGCCTCCCACATTTCCTGAGACCAGTACGTGGCTGATTTCAGGTAGCGCTTGCGGTCTTCAAACTTGTATTTATCGGCCAGCAGCTTGGTCAGGCTGTCCTGCAACAGCCGCTGGTCTTCGGAAAGATCGAAATCCATGTTTCAGAGTCCCAAAAAGGCTTTGGCCATGATGTTTTTCTGGATCTCGGTGGAACCACCATAGATCGTTTGCTTGCGCCAATTGAAATAGGTTGGCTGGGCCAGCGTCGCCCATTCCGGCGCCAATTCCGGTTCATTCCAGCGATCCCCATCGGGGTCCGCGCCCACCATGCCGTAGGGCCCGGCGGCCATGACATAAAGATCACTGATGGATTGTTGGATTTCCGTGCCGCGAATTTTCAGTACGGAAGATGCCGGGTTGGGTTTGCGTTCGCTGAGTTGCCGGTTTTCATCGGCGAGCACGCGCATGGTGGTCATTTCCAGCGCCTTCAACTGCACTTCGACTTCAACCAAACGCTCACGGAAGCGCGAATCTTCGATCATCGGGCGTTCACCACCCGGTGCATTCTGCGCAATCAGCTTCAGCCGGCGCATGCGGTCCTTGGAAGCGCCAACCCGCGCCTGGCCGGTGCGTTCATTGGACAGCAGGAATTTCGCGCAATCCCAGCCGCGATGTTCGGTGCCGACCAGATTGGCCACCGGCACTTTCACATCATCGAAGAACACCTCATTCACCTCATGCGCGCCGTCAATAGTGATGATGGGGCGCACGGTGATGCCAGGTGTGTTCATCTCGACCACGAGGAAGGAGATGCCTTCCTGCTGCTTGGTCGCTTCCGGGTTGGTCCGCACCAACAGGAAGATCCAGTCGGCGTATTGCGCCAGCGTCGTCCAGGTTTTTTGCCCATTGACGATGTAGTGATCACCCTCACGCACCGCGCGCGTTTTCAGTGAGGCGAGGTCAGACCCTGCGCCGGGTTCCGAAAAACCCTGGCAGAACCAAAGATCGAGATTCGCAAGCTTGGGCAGGAAGAATTTTTTCTGTTCTTCAGTGCCAAAGGCAATAAGCACCGGGCCCAACATATTGCAGTTGAAGCCAAGCGGAATAGGCGCCGGTGTGCCCTGCAATTCTTCCAGCAGGATGAAGCGCTTGATGGCGGACCAATCGCTCCGCCCGCCCCATTCCGCCGGCCAATGCGGTACGCACCAGCCCTTGGCATTCAGCTTCTTTTGCCAATTCAGCTGCATTTCCTTGGTGGGTGTGCGCCCCGCCGCCAAACGCTCACGCGTATCGGCTGGCAGATTGGCGTCAATCCAATCGCGTACTTCCTGGCGGAAGGCGCGTTCATCATCCGTGAAACGTAGGTCCATTGCTGTTTCCCCTTATTCCTGCCTGCCGCTTGGCGGCGTCAAACCTTGGATTTGCCCATGGCCGCGAAGCTTCCGCCCTCATCGGCCAGTTTTTCGATCAGCGCCGCGGGGCGCAGATTCTTGTCGCCCGTCGCTTCGGCGTATTGGTTCAGCTTATCCCGCACAGCCTTGAGGCCCTGCGTATCCGCCCAGAACATTGGCCCGCCGCGCCAGGCCGGCCAGCCAAAGCCACTGGTGAAGATCACATCAATATCAATCGGGCGGGATGAAATGCCTTCTTCCAGGATGCGCGCACCTTCATTTACCATGGGCAACAGCAGGCGTTCCAGAATTTCATCGGCTTCAATCTTGCGGCGGCGCACCTGCATTTTTTCTGCGACATCCAGAATGATGCTTTCCACTTCCGGGTCCGGCAAGCGGTTGCGCTTTTCGTCATACATGTACCAGCCCTTGCTGGTTTTCTGGCCGAAGCGCCCGGCGGCCACCACGGCATCGGCGATGGGTGCCACAGTGCCACGCGCCTTGCGCACCGCCGCACCAATATCCAAGCCAGCAAGGTCGCCAGTGGCCAGCGGCCCCATGGCCATGCCGTAGCCTTCCATCACGCGGTCAATATCCTGCGGCAAGCAGCCTTCCAGCAGCAGCTTTTCCACCTGCGGCGTGCGCTTGCCGGTCATGCGATTACCGACAAAGCCATCGCAATTACCCACCAGCACCGGCAGCTTGCCAATCTTCTTGCCGAATTCGGTTGCCGTCGCGATGGCCACCGCATTGGTGTTGGACCCGCGCACATTTTCAAGCAGGCGCATGACATTGGCCGGGCTGAAGAAATGCATGCCCATCACCCATTCGGGCCGAGACGTCGCATTGGCAATCTGGTCAATATCAAGCGTGGAGGTATTGGAAGCCAACACAATCCCAGGCCGCGCCGCCTTATCCAAGCGGGCGAAGACCTGCTTCTTCACCTCCATATTCTCGAAGACTGCCTCGATCACCAGATCGGCTTCGCCCACGGCTTTTTCGAAATCGGTCGAACCGCCCAGCAATGCGCGACGCTTTTCGTATTCAGATTGGGACAAGCGGCCAGATGCGACCGTGCGCTGCCAATTCGCTTCACAACGTTGCAAGCCCTTGGCCAGGGCGTCATCCGTCATTTCCACAATAGTGACGGGCACGCCGAAATTCGCGGCACTCATCGCAATACCACCGCCCATGGTACCGCCGCCGATCACGACAAGCTTGCCGACAGGCAGCACTTGCGTATCAGCCGGCAGGCCGGGGACGCGCTGCGCTTCGCGTTCACCGAAGAAGATATGGCGCAGCGCCTTGGATTGCTCGCCCGCCACCAGGGTTGCGAATAAATCGCGTTCCTTTTGCAAGCCTTCCTCAAACGGCAGCGTAAAGGAAGCGCGCACCGCTTCCACACAGCCCTTGGGGCTTTCCTGGCCGCGCGCGCGCTTCAACAATGCCGCCGCAGCGGCATCAAAGGCCGCCATATCCTGGCCCGCGATCTTATCCGTGCGATTGCGCGCCAAAGTGAAAGTCTTGCCAAGATTGGCGCGCGCGAAAGCAAGCGCTCCGCCTTCCAGATCGCCATCAATCACGGCATCGATGAAGCCAAGCTTATGCGCCTCAGTCGCCTTGATCGGGTCGCCGGAGACGATGATTTTCAGCGCCGCTTCCGCCCCGATCAGGCGCGGCAGGCGTTGCGTGCCGCCCGCGCCCGGGACAAAGCCGCGTTTCACTTCCGGCAGGCCGAGATTCGCATCGGCCAGTGCCACGCGCGCATGGCAGGCAAGCGCCACTTCAAGCCCACCACCCAGCGCCGAGCCATGAATGGCGGCGACCGTGAGGCCCGGGAAGTTTTCAAATTCTTCAAAAACTTCAGTCAGCGATGGCGGGACGCGCGGCTTGCCGAATTCGGTCATCTCGGCCCCGGCGCAGAACATGCGCCCCGTGCCGATAATGACCACTGCCTTGGCGCCGGCGGCGCGCGCGGCCTTCATGCCATCGAAAAGCCCGGCGCGGATTTCGGTGCGCAGCGTATTTACGGGGGGGTTGGCCAGGCGCAGCACATGCACCTCCCCCATCGTCACATGCTGCACGAATTGATTTTCGGCCAAGATCGTCTCTCCCTTAGGCTTGCTGGACCTCAAGGGCCCCTTGGAAGGTAGTCTCCGGCACTCTGCGCCTGAGAGCAAGCACCAGGTTGCAGGAAAGCGCCGGTCATGCTGCGCTGGCAACTGAACAATCTAAGCAGGAGAAACGCCATGTCCCTATTCGATCTGACCGGCAAAGTGGCCGTGGTTACCGGCGGCAGCCGCGGCATTGGCCGGGCGATTTGCGAAAGAATGGCCGAACAGGGGGCGAAAGTGGTCGTCTCCTCCCGCAAGATTGATGCCTGCCAGGAAGTGGTGGATGCCATCAAGGCCAAGGGCGGGGAAGCCATGGCCATTGCCTGCAATATCGGGCGCAAGAATGAATGTCAGGCGCTGATAGACCAGACCATCGCCGCCTGGGGCCAGGTTGATATCATGGTGTGCAATGCAGCCATCAATCCGCATTTCGGCCCCGCCGTGACCATGCCGGATGAGATTTTTGATAAGATCATGGCGTCCAACATCAAATCGAATCTGTGGCTTTCGCATATGACCGCGCCGGGCATGGCGGAACGGGGCGGTGGGTCCATCATCATCATTTCGTCCATCGGCGGCTTCCGCGGATCCCCGGTGCTGGGCGCCTATGCCATTTCCAAGGCGGCCGATATGCAGCTGGTGCGGAACCTCGCAGTGGAATGGGGGCCGAAAAATGTCCGCGCCAATGCCATCGCACCCGGGCTGGTGCGGACGGATTTCGCTCGGGCGCTTTGGGAAGACCCCGGCATTTACGCCAAGCGCACCAAGGACACGCCGCTCAAGCGTATTGGGGAACCCGATGAAATCGCGGGCGCAGCGGTATTTCTGGGCTCCGCCGCCGGGTCCTTCATGACGGGGCAAACGATTGTGATTGATGGCGGCGTTTTGGCTGGTAGCCCCAGCCGTTCGGATGATTGATCTGCGCGCGCTACATAACTTTGCGTGATCCGTATTGGCGGATCACGCCAATCCTAATTCTGAAATCAGAAGACGCGCCAAGATGTTCCCATCTTGGCGCGTAAGGGCCTGCTACCGCACCCGATTCGCCACCAGTTCATCCACCACGGCAGGGTCAGCCAGTGTGCTGGTATCGCCCAACCCATCCACCTCATTCGCCGCAATCTTGCGCAGAATGCGGCGCATGATCTTGCCGGAACGGGTTTTCGGCAGGCCGGGCGCCCATTGAATGACATCCGGTGTCGCGATGGGGCCGATTTCCTTGCGCACCCAGGCGACCAATTCCTTGCGCAGCACATCCGTGGGCTCAACGCCCGCCTTCAGCGTGACATAGGCGTAGATGCCCTGGCCCTTGATGTCATGCGGCATGCCAACCACCGCGGCTTCCGCAACCGCAAGGTTAGAAACCAGTGCGCTTTCGATCTCGGCCGTGCCCATGCGGTGGCCGGCGACATTGATCACATCATCCACGCGGCCCGTGATCCAGTAATACCCATCAGCATCACGCCGCGCGCCATCGCCGGTGAAATACATGCCCTTGAAGGTGGAAAAATACGTCTGCACAAAGCGTTCATGATCGCCATAAACCGTGCGCATCTGCCCGGGCCAGCTATCCAGGATCACCAGATTACCCTCAGTCGCCCCTTCCAGCAGCTTACCTTCAGCATCTACCAGTGCCGGCTTCACACCTGGCAAGGGAAGCGTGGCGGAACCAGGCTTTTGCGCGACCGCGCCAGGCAGCGGCGAGATCAAAATGCCGCCGGTTTCCGTCTGCCACCAGGTATCCACAATCGGGCAACGTGAATCGCCCACCACGCGGTAATACCAAAGCCAGGCTTCCGGATTGATAGGCTCACCCACGCTGCCCAAAATCCGCAGGCTGGAACGGTCATGCTTTTGCACCGGTGCCTCACCGTCGCGCATCAAGGCGCGAATCGCTGTAGGGGCGGTGTAGAAGATGTTCACCTTGTGCTTCGCCACCACCTGCCAGAAGCGCCCGGAATCCGGCCAGCTCGGCACGCCTTCAAACATCAGCGTGGTCGCGCCATTCGCAAGCGGACCATAGACAATATAGCTATGCCCGGTCACCCAACCGACATCGGCGGTGCACCAATAAATCTCACCATCACGGTAATCGAAAACTTTTTCATGCGTGTAAGATGCCCAAACCATATAGCCGCCGGTGGTGTGCAACACACCCTTGGGCTTGCCCGTGCTGCCCGAGGTATAAAGGATAAACAGCGGGTCTTCCGCGCCCATCGGCTCGGGCTCGCAAGTTTCGGGCTGGCCGGTGGTGATCGCGTCCCACCAATGATCGCGGCCAGACATCATCTCGACATTGCCGCCGGTATTGCGCGCGACAATCACGTTTTGGATGGACGAACAACTCAGCAGCGCTTCATCCGCATTCACCTTCAGCGGTACGCGCCGGCCACCGCGGCGACCTTCATCGGCGGTGATGAGCATGACACATTCGGAATCCTGAATGCGGGACGCGAGGCTATCGGGTGAAAAGCCGCCAAAGACGATGGAATGAACAGCGCCAACGCGCGCACAGGCCAGCATGGCGACGGCTGCCTCCACGATCATGGGCAGATAGATGCAAACACGGTCGCCCTTTTTCACGCCAAGCTTGCGCATGGCATTGGCCAGTTTGCAGACACGCGCATGCAATTCGCGGTAGGTCACCTTGGCATCCGCAGCCGGGTCATCGCCTTCCCACAGGATCGCAACCTGATCACCGCGCGTCGCCAAATGCCGATCAAGGCAGGAGACTGAGGCATTCAGCACCCCGTCTTCGAACCATTTGATCGAAACATTGCCGTTGAAATCGGTATTTTTGATCTTTGTCGGCGCCTTCATCCAGGAAATGCGCTTGGCTTCATCGCGCCAGAAGGCATCGGGGTCCTTCGCCGCCGCATCATACATGGCCGCGCGCTGCGCTTCCGTCACACGCGCCTTGGCGACGATTTCGGGTTTCAGCGCGATCAGTTCATCAGCCATGCCTGGGTCCTCCCCCTGTTTCGGTCTTGATATTTGGGGAATGTGCGTCCGGGCTTTGCGAAACGTCAATCTTTAGGGTGGGCAGAGGCCGCGCCAAAACGACAAAGCCCGCCCCGGTTAAGGGCGGGCCTTGCGGCTGGCCGGCGGGCGGGGCGAAACCACCCGCCGGTTTGGCTGTTACCTCAGCGGGTAGCACCGCCTGCGGGGGCCGCCGGCGTTACCGCGCGGGTCTGGCCGTTCCCCTGATGGCCACGCACTTGGCCATTCGTGGCATCGCCAGGCTTGGCCGTTGCCGGCGCCTGAGCGGCGGGGCGGCTGCCCTGGACAGGGGCGGTGCTGGCCGTCCCCTGGGCGAGTGCCGCGCCTGTCAGCGCGAAAGCAAGGCCGGTGGCGAGAAGTGAGGTCTTTGTCAGGTAGCGCATCTTGTCCTCCTATGTTTGAACTGTGCGCAAGGACATATGACCCCGGCGGCAAGGCGGTCTTGCGTCTTGTTCAAGGTATTTTCAGGACTTTTACGGCGGCGCCGTGGCGGGCATGGCAGGATTGCGGCGGTGGCGCTCTGCGAGAAACCTTGGTTTGGTCGCATTTTCCGAGCCGCCAAGTGATGCCAATTGGCTTGAAAATGCTCTAATTCCGCGGCAGACGCGCCGCGCTTGGAGCATCCGGATTCTGCGCGCGGTGGCGCAGCAAATGATCCGCCAGCACCAGCGCCATCATTGCTTCCCCAACCGGCACGGCGCGGATGCCAACGCAGGGGTCGTGCCGGCCCTTGGTGATGATGTCCACATCCTGGCCAAAGCGATCCACCCCAAGACGCGGTTCAAGAATGGAACTGGTGGGCTTCACCGCGAAGCGCGCCACAATCGGCTGGCCGGTGCTGATGCCGCCCAAAACGCCGCCGGCGTGATTGGCTTGGAAAGCCACCAAGCCGCCCTCAGACATCCGCATTTCATCCGCATTGGCCGTACCGGTCAGGCCAGCGGCGGCGAAGCCATCACCAATCTCAACCCCTTTGACGGCATTGATGCCCATCAGCGCGCCGGCCAAATCCGCATCCAGCTTGCCGTAAATGGGGGCACCCAGGCCGGGGGGTACGCCTTCGGCTACAATTTCGATCACCGCGCCCACCGAATTGCCGGATTTGCGCAGCGCCAAAAGCTGTTCTTCCCAGCGCGCAGCGGCGGCGCGGTCCGGGCAGAAAAAATCGTTTTCATCCACCGCCGCCCAATCCCAGGCCGCGCGGTCCACCGCATCGCCACCCATGGCTACCAAGGCACCGCGAATGAGCACGCCATCGCCCAGCACCTTGCGCGCAACGGCGCCGGCAGCAACGCGCATGGCGGTTTCCCGCGCGCTGGAACGCCCACCGCCGCGATAATCGCGAATGCCGTATTTCAATTCATAAGCGATATCGGCATGGCCGGGGCGGAAACGATCCTTGATTTCCCCATAATCCTTGCTGCGCTGGTCGGTGTTCTCGATCAGCAGTGAGATCGGCGCGCCGGTGGTCTGGCCTTCAAAGACGCCCGAGAGAATCCGCACCTGGTCCGCTTCCTGGCGTTGCGTCACGAATTTGGACTGGCCAGGCCGGCGCCGATCCAGGAAGGGCTGGATATCGGCTTCCGAAAGCGTCATGCGCGGCGGCGCGCCATCCACCACGCAGCCAATCGCCGGCCCGTGGCTTTCGCCCCAGGTGGTGACGCGGAAAAGATGGCCGAAACTGTTATGCGACATGGGGGATGGGTCTATCCCGCCCCCTGCCTTGCGACAAGCGCCCCTAGTGGTCCGATCGCCGCTGTCGGTTCCCGACAGCGGCGTGAATCGGCCCACCAAATATACGGCTAGTGGTGCGCGGGGGCTTTTTGGGCAGGGGATAGGTCAGCATGAATCGCACCACTAGTTTGGCAGCACTGCCTGCAAGGATGTCCGCACATGCACCGCCGCCGGGCCTGGTGCGGCGAGCGCTTCGGCCAGCTTCGGCATATCCGCATCCGTTTCAATGCGCGTCACCGGCACACGAAATGCCGCGCACCAGGCGACGAAATCCGGGTTTTCCAGGCTGGTACCACTCACGCGGCCAGGATGGGCGCGTTCCTGATGGATGCGGATGGAAGCGTAAGACCCGTTATCCGAAAGGATCATCTTGAGCGGCACGCCACGCGCCACCGCCACTGCGAATTCTCCGCCGGTCATGAAGGCGCCACCATCACCCACCAGCGCAATCACTTGCCGTGTCGGGTGGCGGAGCGCGGCCGCCACGCCCGCCGGCACACCAAAGCCCATGGAACCGGCCACGGGGGCGAGCAAGCGGCGCGGTGAAACCCAGGCGATCTTGCGATAGAAGGGCGCGCCGAAAGTGCCGGCATCCAGCGCAATCATTGCATCGGGTGCCGCGATTTCGCCGATCAGCTTGGCGATACGGGCGAATGCAACACCATCATTATGCGTCGTTGGTGCAACCTGAGAATCGGCGGTTTGCAAATCGTGCAGCTTTTTCGCCCAGGCTCCGCGCGAGGCGGGTGCCCCAGCTTTTTCCGCGCCGAGTGCCGCCAAAACCGCACGCGCATCGGCGGCCACGGCAAGCTCCGCGGGGAAATGCCAACCCAGGAAGCGCGGATCGGCGCAGATATGCGCAAGCCTTTGCCCCGGCGCGGGCCATGTCCAACCTTGGGTGGTGATATCGGTCAGGCGTGTGCCAAGGGCCACCACCAAATCCGCATCGGCAAAAGCGGCGCGCTGCGCATCCGGGTTACGCAGGCCAAGATCGCCCGCATAAAGCGGATGATTATTCGGGAACAAATCCTGCCGGCGGAAGGAAACCGCAACCGGGGTCTGCCAAGCCTCCGCAAAGGCCAGCAGGGCTTCGCGCCCGCCAGCTGTGTCAATGGCATGGCCCGCCAGGATGATCGGGCGCTCCGCACCACGCAGCATGGCGGCCAGCCGCGCGATATCAGCGGGCGCCGGCTGCGCGGGTGCGGCGATGGTGGCGGGCGGGATGGGGGCGGCGCAGGGTTCGGCCAGCACATCTTCCGGCAGGCTGAGCACTACCGGCCCCGGCACGCCCTGCATCGCCATGGCATAGGCGCGCGCGATCAATTCCGGCACCTGGTCCGCGCTGGTCGCCTCACCCACCCATTTCGCAATGCCGCCAAACATGCGGGCATAGTCAATTTCCTGGAAGGCATTGCGGCGCAGATCGCGCTTTTCTACTTGCCCAATCAGCAGGATCAGCGGCACCGCATCCTGTTCCGCCGTATGCACAGCGATGGAGGCATTGCAGGCGCCCGGGCCGCGAGACACGAGCACCACGCCGGGCTTGCCGGTCATTTTGCCATCGGCCACCGCCATGAAGCCGGCGCCACCTTCACTGCGGCAGGTCACCAAATCCATGCTGGGATGGGCATGCAGCGCATCAAGCAGCGCGATATAGCTTTCACCGGGCACGCAAAAGGCGCGGTCAATGCCTTGCGCGGCGAGGAATTCAATCAAGGCTTCGGCAGCGGTTTTCATGGTAGCGATCCTTCCTTGCCCTTAGGCATAACCCGAGGGCAGCGGATGATCCATGGCGCCGGGGCGGAAAATCTGTATAAGCCCGCGGCCAGGGAAGAATTAAATCTGGGAAGGACACCAAATCATGCAGCTTAATCGTCGCGCCGCTTTGGCGCTTGCGCTTGCCACCCCTGCCATTGCATCCGCCCGCGCTCAGGGGTCCTGGCGGCCGGAACGGCCGATGCGCGTGATTGTGCCCTTCGCGCCCGGGGGAGCGACGGATGTGGTGGCGCGGCTGGCAGCCGATGCGGCAGGCCAGATGCTCGGCCAGAATATGGTGATCGAAAACCGCGCCGGCGGTGCGGCAGGGCTGATCGGGGCGGAAGCTTCTGCCAAGGCAGCGCCGGATGGCTATACCATCATGATCCATTCCAATGCGCATGTGATCGCGCCCAGCCTGGTGGCGCGCATGCCTTATGATCCGATTGCGGATTTCGCCCCGGTTGCGCATTTGGGCCGCATTCCGCAGGTGCTGGTGATCAACCGCAATATCCCAGCGACCGATATGCGATCCTTGATCGTCTGGCTGCGGGCCAATTCGGGCAAGATCAATTTCGCTTCCGCCGGGATTGGCAGCGCCAATCATTTGACATCGGAAGTCTTCCGCGCCGCGCTGCCGGATGTGGAAATGCAGATGGTGCAATATCGCGGTGGTGGCCCGGCCATGGCGGCGGTGATTTCGGGCGAAGCGCATATGGCAGTGGACCCGACCGCTTCCGCCACTTCCCATATTCGCGGCGGCACGGTGCGGCCGATTGCCATTTCGGGGTCTCAGCGCGTCGCAAGCCTGCCGGAGATTCCCGCCGCCACCGAAGCCGGCCTGCCGGCTTGGGCAGGTGCGGCCTGGATTGGCGCCTTCGCGCCCGCGCAAACACCGCGCGGCATTGTGGAATCGCTGAACGTCACCTTCAACGCGGCGATGGAACGCATCAAGCCGCGCCTGGTTGACATCGGCATTGAGATTGAACCGCAATATGCAACGATTGCAGCGTTCAGCGCTTATGTGCGGGAAGAATTTGCCCGCAGCGCCGCCGTGCTGCGGGCTGCCGGCGTGAAGCCGGAATAAGCGGTTAGCTACCCTGTTGCAGTAGCGCGATTACCGCGCGCTGCCAGGCTTCAAAGGCGCGGCTTGATGCGGCGCCTTTCGCCTCAGCCTCTCGGCTTGCGGCATTCAGCCGCTGGCGTGCGGCCTGTTGTTCCCCGCCGGTGCGATCTTCCACCGCCTGGCGGGCGCGGGCCAGCGCCTGATCGGCTGAGCGCGCTTCGCGTGCGGCGAGCCGCGCGGTATCGAGCAAGGTGCGGATTTGCTGAAGTGCGGTGATGGTGGTTGCCAGCACCTCACGCCCCGGCACATCGGCGCCGGTGCGTGCCAGGATTTCCTGCAACCGTTCCACCGAACCCGGCCCGCCGGGGATACGGCGGAGCGATGCATCCAGATCAAATTGCGCCGCTTGCAGCAGGGCAGGGTCGCCAAGCCCCTGATCCCAAAGCGGCAAATCCTGGCGTTGATCGCGTTCAAAGCCAAGCCGAATGGTTTTGGGCACGGCTTCCAATTGTGTTTCATGCCGCAAGCCGAAATCCCCTTCCGCCGCCACCGGGAAACGCGGCGTGGCACCCGGGCGGCGCGGCAGGTCAATCACCATCACGCCGCTGGCGCCGCGCGGGTCAATCGCCAGAACGGTTTCTTCGATGCGCTTTGCCTCAAGGGTGATGAAACCACGCCTAAGACTGATGCGCGTAACGTCTTCCCGGTTGTTGCTTTGGCTGGTCAGGCGCAGATCACGATCACGCGCGAAGGCGATCAGCCGCTGATCACCGGGCGATAGCGCGCGCAATTCGGCATCGCCGAGGAAGCTTGGCGCATCCGTCCCACCAAAAACCGTGACCAGGCCATCGGGGAGCACGTGGTTGGACGTGTTGCGGAAGCGCAGCGCCTGCAAGGGGCGCGTCGCCGCCAGATCCTGCACCCACCAGAGCCGTTCCGCCGGCAGGTTAAGATCAAGGAAGGGCAGGTTGGCGGTCTCTCCGCTGCGGATGCTGACGGGCTGTTCAAGGGTGAAGGCGACGCGCCCGGCAGCGGCTTCCGCCGCGACATTCATGGCGAGTGGCGCTGGCGGGGGGGCCGCATCCGCCCGCATGGCAGCGCGCGGTGCGGGTGGTGGTGGCGGCGCCATCATCGGCGCTGCGGCGGCGACTATTGGCTGAGGGCCGGTATCGGGTGTCACGCGAATGGCTTCCGCAATCCGCACCGACAATTCGGGCCTCGACACGGTGATGGGTTCAAAGATTGGCTGGCGAAATGCCGCAGCGTCGTCCGACACCAGCGAAATCCGCACGCCTTCCCAATCACTGCCCGAGGCATTTTCCACCACGGCCCAGCCCATCAGCCGCGCCTGAGCGCCCGTTGCGCCCAACGCGGGCGCGAGCAGCCGATAGGACGGCTTCCACAGCGGCGCGCCGGCAATATAGATCACTGCCACTTGCCGCGCGCGATCTGACCTCAGGCGGATTTCGATGCGCCTTTCATCATCGCTGCGCGCCGCCGCCAGCGCTTCCGCCGCGCGTGCCACGCGCGCAGCCAGTGCGGGGTCCGTCAGCGTCACTTCATCGCCTGGCTTCAGCAGGACAGAGAGCAAACCGCGCGGCGCGATCAGCGAAAGCGTAAGCCCGGCTTCGGTTTCCGCTGCCGTGGCAATGCGCCCGCGCGCGCCGGCGGCCTCGGCCTCCTGACCGCGTAGCGCATTCAGCAAACTTGCGCGGTTTTCGAAATCCGCGGGGCGGAGCGGCAGGCCGCGAAAGGCCTCATTCAGCAAATCCCGCCCCGGCAGGCTTAGGCCCTCAACACGTCCGGCGGGATCGAGGATCATCAGCGATCGCAGCAGATCATCCACATCGCCAAGCGGGGCACGAAACACGACCGGCGCATTCGCCGCGATTTCGCCGGCGCGTTCAATCTGCGCGATGCCGGCTGAGGAAAGCGTCACGCCACGGATTGGCATTTCCGCCGCAAACGCAGCGGGGGCAATCAGCGTAAGGGCAAGGCTGGCGCGACGCATGGAATGGCTCCGTAAGACGTGGCTATGGATAGTTCCCTTCCCAAAGCGGCGAATTTAGGGCGCCTTCACGGGACGATTGGCGTGGCTTGATTGCGGCACACCGCGATTGAGCGACATATGCGAATGCACACAAAGCCACACATCAGGCTTGCCATGAAAAATCATGGTGGCGCGGCCTGGCCTATCAAAGCGTGTGCCATCCGGGTGAAAGCCCGTGCTGGTCCAGGGTGCGACGACAACCACCATGGATTTGTCATCCGATGCCAGCACATAGGTTTCCGAAAGGGTGAAGCGAAAATCCTCTGTCTTTGGCCAGACATTATCCCATTGCGTCGCCTGCCATGCGGCAAGCCCTGGGATCACATCGCGATGCGTGCCGAAAGCCAGAACAGCCGCATGGAAAAGCGGGCGCGCGGAAGCGTAATCCACCTCACGCACAAAACCGGCGAAGCGATCCAGCCAGGCATCAAACCAGGCGCGCGTTGCGGCATCGGCTTTTGGTAGATCGGTCATGGCGCATTCCCTTTCGGCTTCGGTGCCGACAGCCTGATCCGAAGCGGCGGCGCTTTCAAGCCTGACGGCCTGAGGCTTGCCGAGCGGGTCCGGGCGGGCTTAGCCTTCACGCAAGAAACAAGACGGAGGAGACAAGGCCATGACGGGCATTCATCGCCGCGGCGCTTTGCTGGCTGCGCCGGCGCTTATTGGCGTATTTTCGGGCCGTGCGCATGCGCAAGCCTGGCCCGCGCGTCAGGTGCGCATTGTGGTGGGCTTCGCTGCAGGTGGCGCCAATGACATCATGGCGCGCTTGCTTGCCGCAAAGCTGGGTGAGCGTATTCCAGGCAGTACTTTCGTCGTTGAAAACCGCCCCGGCGCAGGCACTTTGCTGGCGGCGGAACATGTCGCGCGTCAGCCGGCGGATGGCTATACCTATCTTTTCGCGTCTTCTTCCACGCTGATTACGCTTTTGGTGAACCGGTCCACAGGGCTTGATCCAACGCAGGCATTTTCCGCGGTTTCCATGGCGCAATCCTCGCCTTTGCTGCTGGTGTCACGCAGCGATTTCCCGGCGCGCACCCTGCCGCAGGTGATTGAATTGGCGAAGCAGCGCCAGGGCAGGCTGACAGTTTCGCATCCGGGCAGCGGCGGTGTGAATCACCTATCGCTGGTCATTTTGATGCAGCGGATGGGCATAGAACTGACGATGGTTCCCTATAATGGCAATCATCCTTCCCTCACGGCCCTTGTGCGCGGCGATGTGGATTTGGCGAGTGACTCGCTGTTTGCGACACGCGCTTTGATTGAAGCCGGCACCATTCGCCCCATTGCCATCACCAGCGCGGAACGTTCGCCAACCTATCCCGATGTGCCAACCTTCGCGGAAACCGTGCCTGGTTACGACGTGACCTTCTGGGGCGGCATCATGGCGCCGCGCGGCGTGCCGGAACCCATTCTGGACAGGCTTTCGCAAGAACTGGACGCCATTCTGCGCCAACCCGATGTCGCGGAACGCGTACGCGGCTTTGGCGCCACGCCTGTTGGCGGCACGCGCGAACATTATGCCAAAGTGATTCAGGAAGATTGGGCACGCTGGGGCGAGGTTGTGCGCGCCAGCGGGATCAAGCCAGATTGATATTGCAGGATTGAAAAGGGGGATACCATGCCTAAACTTAGTGCCGATCGTGTCAAGGAAATCGGCCGCACACTTCTAATCGCTGCCGGCACGCCAGGGGATGAGGCGGAAACCGTCGCGCGGCATTGCACCAGCGCCAATCTGGTGGGCCATGATTCGCATGGGATCATCATGATCCCGGGCTATATCGAAAGGATCAAGGTTGGGCATATCGTGCCCGGCGCGCCGTGGAAGATTGTGCAGGAATCTGCGACCACATCGGTGATTGATGGGCATTGGGGCTTTGGTTACGTCGCCAATGAAAAGGCCATGCGCTACACCATCGAAAAGGCCCGGACATCCAATGTCGCGGCTGCCACCGTGTTTCGGCAGGGGCATATTGGCAGGTTGGCGAGCTATCCGCTGATGGCCGCTGAAGCCGGTATGATTGGGATTTGCACGGCCGATTCGGGGCGTTCGCCTAAGGCCGTGGCGCCCTTCGGTGGGCGTGAAGCGCGGCTTGGCACCAACCCGATTTCCATTGCGGTGCCTTCGGATTTGGCCGGGCCATTCGTGCTGGATATGGCAACCTCGGCCGCTGCTGCCGGCAAGGTTTTTCTGGCGCAAGCGCGCGGGCAGGAAGTGCCGGATGGTTGGGTGATTGACGCAGATGGCAAGCCCACGCGCGATCCTTCGCAATTGAAGAAGGGTGGCGCCCTGCTGCCGCTGGGTGGCACAGAAGGCTATAAGGGCTTTGGCCTGGCGGCGATGGTGGAAATTCTCTGCGGCTTGCTGACTGGGCTTGGCTTTGGCGTGGAACCCACGGGTAGGC
>CAIYMY010000214.1 GCA_903927465.1 uncultured Rhodospirillales bacterium
ACGCACGCCCTTGCCGCGGCTGATCACCAGCGGGCCATTCACCTGATGCGCCTTGGCATCGGTATAGGGGTGCAGCACATTGGCAATGTCGCGGACGGCATTGGAATTGCGGGGCGGGGTCATGTTTTGGCTTCCTCGAACCTGATCAGAAACCTGATTAAGGCATGTCTTGGCCCAAGACCCAAGAGGAAAGCGTTGCCCTAAGCTTCGCTGCGCGTCACATTACCCCAACGGAGGCGTCTCATGACCGAAATCAAACCCCATGCGGCCCATTGGGGCAGCCTTGATGTCATGGAGCATGGGCTGAGTGCGCGGGAGTTGGACGCAGGGGGTGCCCAGCCGGTCCGGCTGCTGCGGCGACTTGCGGCCTACTCCATCAAGGGCACGGCTTTTGGCGGGTACGGGTGACAGTCTTGGGTCAAGGATATCAGCCCCCCTATCCGCCGCGCCATATTGGGCGACTGTCCATCTTGCAGCTTTATCTGCGCGGGCGGCGCAACATGCTCTCAGTCTTCAACCAGAACGCCTATGCCGCAGCGATGACGCGCATGAAGATCGGCCGGCGCCATGTGTTTTTTTTCAACATGCCAGAGGCGATCCAACAGGTATTGCAGGCGCAGCCCCGCATCTTCGAACGCAAATCGCCGCAAATGCGCCATGCCCTTGAACCGCTGCTCGGGGATGGGCTGATCATTTCAGACGGTCCAATCTGGAAGGCGCGCAGGCCAGTGGTGCAAGGCGTGACCCATGCATCGCGTATGGCGCGGCTTACACCGGTCATGACCACCGTTGCCGAGGAATGGCGCTCCCGCTGGGCCACCCTGCCAGCGGGGACAGAGCTTGAACTTCACGCTGAAATGGCGCGCCTTGCCGCGCAGGTCATCACGCGCGCGATCTTCGGGCGTAACCTGACTGGCGCCCAGCTTGATCGGGTTGCGGTCGCTTTTAGCGACTACCAGGCGCGCATTGATCATCTTGACCTCGCGTCCATGATTGACCTTGCTGATGTGCTGCCACGGCTTCATGGCTTATGGCGGCGCCGCCAAATCGGCGCCATCCATACCGTGGTAGACAAGTTGATCGTCCAGGCGCTGGCAGCGGCGCAGGATGATGAAAGCCTGATTGGCAGCATGGGTCAGGCGGGCACCATGGACCGGCGCGCCTTCCGTAATGAGGCGATCACGCTTTTTCTGGCAGGCCATGAGACCACGGCCAATGTCCTTGCCTGGGCTTGGTTCCTGCTGGCCGAGGCGCCAGGGGCAGAAGCAGACCTGCACGAAGAATTGGCCCGCGTGCTGGGTGGCCGTGCGCCAAGCATCGAGGACCTTCCGAACCTTCCCTATACCCGCGCCGTGGTCGAGGAAACGCTACGCCTTTACCCGCCCATACCGCTGCTGGCGCGTGAAGCGGCCGAGGATACAGTGGTGGCCGGCATTCCGGTGCCGCGCGGCGCGCTCGCTATCGTTGCACCCTGGATCGTGCACCGCCATCGCGCCCATTGGCCGGAGCCCGACACCTTCCGCCCAGAACGCTTCCTGCCTGGCGCGCCACCGCCTGCACGATACACCTACCTGCCCTTCAGCCTGGGCCCGCGGGTCTGCACGGGCGCGCTATTCGGCATTTATGAGACAATGATCTGCCTTGCCACCCTGGCGCAAAGCTTTCGGCTGAAGCTCAAGCCAGGGGCAAAGGTCATGCCGGTGATGCGGTTGACGCTGCGCCCATCGCCGCATCTGCCGATGCTTCTGGCGCATCGCTGACGGGCTTCCGCGCCACCAGCATGACATCAACCGCTTCCGCTCCGGGGGGGCTGGACCTTAGCCATGAGGCAGGAAAAGCAAGCAGCCAAGCGACACCAAGGGAGAGCATCCAGCTCCAGCGCGCGGCAAGCCATGGTCCGTTCAGCGGCGCATTGATCGGGCAAAGGCGTGCCATCCAAAGGATGCGCCCGACATGTGGGCTGGGCGGCAGTGTATGCGCCGCAACAGGCTCAGCACCCAGAGCCAAAGCCAGTGCGCGCATCGCCTCGGCGTTCCAACAGGTCAAGTGGTGCGGTGGAACATTGATCGGAAAATTCGGAATACGGGTCATTGGCGAAGGCCAGACCGGTGCAACAAGAATAAGCAAGCCACCCGGCCGTAGGCAGCGCAACATATCGCGCGCCGTGCCCAGCGGGTCTGCCACATGCTCAATGACCTGAAACGCACAGGCAATGTCGTAATCCCCGGCATGGCTTGCCAGATGCGCTTCAAGCGATTCCGCCCTGATCGTAACCTGATGTCCACTGGCGTAATCTCCCGAATGGGGATCAAGGCCAGTGTAGTGCACATCTGCTGGCAGATGCTGCGCGAAGGCGCCTGTCCCAGCGCCGATTTCCAGGACCTTGGCGCCGGGGGCGACATAGCGCGCGGCTTCGATGAATTCGGGGCGTTTCGCCGCGCTCCGCTGTAGCGCCTCTCCAACATTCAGGTGCCGATACATGGTCGTGTAAAAATTGGCATCGCCAGCAATCATCGGGTGGAAGAAGATCAACCCGGCGGGAGAACGCCAGCAGCCGATCCGATCACCTTGGCGTAGCGGCGTCGGCGGCGTTCGAAGGGCCACACGCCAAAGGCGCCAGAGCACTGAGGTGGAAATGGTGCCAATCCGTACCGAACTGGGCGCGCCAGTAATCGGGCAGGGCGGCGGCTTGTCCCAGGGCACGCGATGAAGGACGCGAAGCGCTTCGGGACCATGAATGGCGTAAACGATGCCCCGCCATTCCATTTTTCGCGCCGGCAAGGCCGCTAGCATCAGCAAGGGCAGCACCAGGGTCGAAAAAGGTGCCAGCAGCGCCACGGCGAATTGCCAGCGCGCCGCATCCGGTGAATCGGCCGTTGCAATCATTCGCCCAACCCGCCGCTGCAGCGCCCATTGCCCAAGTCGCCCACCGATCATGGCAAGCAATAGCGCGGCCCCTGCCCAGCTATGGACAGCGAGGCCAAGTGCCACCCACCAGCCCGCCGAGGACAGCAGCGCGAGCATCAGCCCGATTGCCAATGTTGCAGGCCGGTAGCGCCACCCAAATTTGAACTGCCGCCTGTAGAACGCGAAACCCCGGTTGACCGACGGAACACCAACCAAAAGAATACGGCGCGTCAGGATGCGAAGGCCAAGCGCCCGCGCCCTCGCCCCGGCCGCCAGATCATCGGAAAGTTGGCAGGCATAAAGACTAGGCAGATCAAGCTGAGCCATGGCATGCGGCGCATAGGCAGTTGACCCACCCCAGATCAGCCCAAGCCATGATGCTTTCGGCAGAATGGCGACCCCGCGATCAAGCCACGCGACCAGCTGTGCGCTGAACCCACCGCTACCAGGCATCAGCCAGCGATAGCCCGTAACAACATCATAGCGCCCATCAAGCACCGGCCCGACCAGCGCGCCCAGCCAATCCGGCCCCGGGCGAATATCGCCATCCAAAACCACCACCGCCGCATCCTTACCATCAAGTGTGCGAAAGGCAGCGGCGAGATTGGCGCATTTCTGCGCTGTCTCCGTCGCCTCACCGGCAACCACAACACTCAAGGGGAAGGGAAGTTGTGCAGCCAGAGCCTGGGCTTGGGCAGCGGCGGGATCCCAAGGGCTTTCAACCGCAATGATCAGCCGCCGTGCCTGGAAGCTTTGGGCAGCCAATGCGGTAAAAAGTGCGCCAAGGCCCGGCTGATCCCCGGTCAGGGCCAGGATCAGCGTAACCGCTGCGGGCGGTGGCGGCCCGACCGGGCGGACAGCCCAAAGATACCAAATGGCGAAGCAAAGCGCGGCCAGCCCAATGACGGCAGAACAGCCCGCAAGCACAAAGGCCAGTTCTATCATAATGATCGTATCCGCTCTGGAGTGGGCTCGGCCCGAATGGACATGCGATTCATTTTCTGGGTTTCGCAAAACTCGCGCAACGCCCCATTTGCGCATGCCTTGGCCCAAGACCCAAGAGGAAAGCGTTGCCCTTCGCCCCGCGCCGCGCCAAGTTACCCCAACGGAGGCGTCTCATGACCGAAATCAAACCCCATGCGGCCCATTGGGGCAGCTTCGATGCGGTAGTAGAAAATGGCCGGCTGGTGGGCGTGAAGCCCTTTCACCGCGACCCTTTCCCCGGTTCCTTGATCGAGTCTGTGCCCGATGCGGTGCATAGCGCGGCGCGGATAGACCGCCCCTATGTGCGCAAGGGCTGGCTGGAAGGCCGCCGGCGTGGGGCTTTGCGCGGCGGTGATGCCTTTGTGCCGGTATCCTGGGACAAGGCGGTGCGGCTGGTGGCGGAAGAAACCCGCCGTGTGCGTGCCGAAGCAGGGCCGAAATCCATCATGGGCGGCTCCTATGGCTGGTCCTCGGCTGGGCGGTTCCATCATGCGCGCAGCCAATTGCAGCGCTTCCTCGGGCTTGGTGGCGGCTATACGGGCCAGGTGAATGCCTATTCCTATGCGGCGGCGCAGGCGCTGTTGCCGCATATCCTTGGCACCAATGAAGTGCTGCTCGGCAAAGTCACGGATTGGGCGGCGATCACGCGCTATTCCAAGGTCATGCTCTGCCTGGGCGGGCTGCCGATCCGCAACGGCTATGTCACCTCGGGCGGCGCAGGCCAGCATAGCAATGAGATGAATCTGCGCGCCGCCGCTGAAGCCGGGCTGCGCTTCATCCAAATATCGCCGGCGCGGGCGGATGTGCCGGATTGGGCCGGCGCGGAATGGACGCCCATCCGCCCCGGCACGGATACCGCGCTGCTGCTGGCCATGGCGCATGAAATCCTGGCACGCGGGGCGGAGGATAAGAACTTCCTCGCGACCCACTGCGTCGGCTGGGACAAGTTGCGCGCCTACATCACCGGCGAAAGTGATGGTCTGCCGAAAACCCCGGAATGGGCTGCGCCCATCACGACGATCCCGGCCGAGACCATTCGCCAACTGGCCACGGAAATCGCCACGCAGCCGGCGATGCTGACCGCCACCTGGTCCCTGCAGCGCGCGGATTACGGGGAACAACCCTATTGGATGCTGACCGCGCTTGCCGCCATGCTGGGCTTGATCGGCAAGCCAGGCCAAGGTGTCGCTTTTGGTTATGGCAGCGTAAATGGCATGGGCCAACCCCGGCGCGACGTGCCAAGTTTTGCGATGCCGGCAACACCCAACCCCACCGGGTTTTTCATCCCCGTCGCGCGCATCACGGAAATGCTGGAAAACCCGGGCGGCGATCATCACTTCAATGGCCGCGTGCTGAAATTTCCCGATACGCAAATCATCTGGTGGGCGGGCGGCAATCCCTTTCATCACCATCAGGATCTGAACCGCATGCTGCGCGCCTGGGCGCAGGCCGAAACTATCATTGTGCAGGAACCTTGGTGGACATCGCTCGCGCGCCACGCCGATATCGTGCTGCCCGCCACCACCACGCTGGAACGCAATGATATCGCCAGCAGCGGGCGGGATCGTTTCCTGCGCGCCATGCATCAGGCGATTCAGCCCGTAGGTCAGGCGCGGAACGACCATGATATTCTGGCCGATATCGCGGAAGAATTGGGCTACCGCGAACGCTTCACCGAACAGCGCAATGAAGATGCCTGGCTGCGCCATTTATTCGAAAGCTGGCGCCGCCATTGCGCGCGCATGGGCCAGGAAACGCCGGATTTCGATGCGTTTTGGGCGCAAGGCTGGTGGGAGGCTTCCGCCCCCGCGCGCGGTGATGAATATACTCAATTCGCCAATTTCGCGGCTGATCCCGAAGAACACCCGCTGGATACACCTTCCGGCAAGGTGGAGCTTTTCAGCGAAACCATCGCAAGCTTTGGCTATGATGATGCGCCGGGCCATCCGGTCTGGATCGCGCCGCGCGAATGGCTGGGTGCGCCGGAAGCCAAGCGCCACAAGCTGCATCTTCTGTCCTTCCAACCTTCAACGCGACTGCATGGGCAATTAGATACGGGGCGCATCTCGGCCGCGAATAAAATCGCGGGGCGGGAGCCCATCATGCTGAACCCGGAAGACGCTGCCGAACGCGGCTTGAAGGACGGCGATATTCTGCGCGTGTTCAATGATCGCGGTGCCTGCCTTGGCGGCTTGCGGCTTGATCCCGGCCTCATGCGCGGCGTTGCCATGATGGCGACAGGCGCCTGGTTTGATCCGCTGGAACCAGGCGTGCCGGGCAGCATGTGCGTGCATGGCAATCCCAATGTGCTGACCGCGGATATCGGCACCTCCAAACTTGGCCAAGGCCCATCGGCGCAATCCTGCCTGATCGAGGTCGAAAAATGGACAGCGCCGCTGCCGCCCGTGCGCGTCCATCTGCCGCCATTGATTGAAGAAGCGCTGTGATTATTACCCGCCGTGCCCTACTGGCGGGCGCGGCGGCGCTTCCTGCAACGTCAGCGCTGGCGCAAACGGGCCTGACGCTGCGCCTGGATGATGCGCCAAGCGCCGGTATCAAGCGTGATTTGCTGATCCAATGGGGTGACCGCGTTGCCTATGACGCGCCCGCCTTCGCGCCGAGGACACCTGATCTGGCGGCGGCCGAGGGGCAATTCGGCTGGGATACGCGTGTGGTGGCTGCGATGGCGTCTCCACGTGTCGAGGATGGCATTCCGCGCGCTGTGCTGGCGGTGGGCCACCCGACCCTCGACCCCGCCATGGCCTTTGCCGATGGGCGGGACCGGCCAGAAATTGCCGGCGCCATGCAGGGGGCGAGCCTCATCAATATCCAGCGCCGCGGCGGCGTTTGGATGGTGACGGAAGGCGGCTATCAGATGCGCCGCCTGCATGCACGCACACTCTGCCGCATGGGCGGCGCGGGCGGGCCGGCGCGTGGCGTATTTGGTGTGACAGGTGGCCGCGCAACACCCTGGGGCAGCCTGCTGTTGAGCGAAGGCGAAGGCGCAGCCTGGGTGCGGCGCCTGCCGGGTATGGAGGCAGCGCAGACGGGCCATGTCGTGGAACTCGATCCTTTTGAACCGCAATCCGTGCCGGCGAAGCGCAGCGCCCTGGGCAAGCTTGGCGCGCGTGATGTGGTGGCGGCGCAGTCAGCCGATGGTCGCGCGGTGGTGTTCATGGCCGATGGGCGGGAAAGCGGCTTGCTTTGGCGCTTTGTCTCCGACGGGCCGGCAGCGGAACCGAATGCGCTAGACCAAGGCACACTCTACGCCGCGCGGTTTGAAGCCGGAAGCTTGCGCTGGATTGCCCTGCCCGCCGATGCGGAACCCTATGGGGCGGCGGTGTCGCGCGGTGCCAATAGCCTTGGCCGCCCCATGGCGCTGGCGCTGGACCCGAATGGCGCGCGGCTTTGGCTGGCGTTGCGGGAGATTCCTCGAAATCCAGCGGGCGTGGTGGTGGAGATTTTGTTTGCCGCCCGCGACCCCGCCGGTGATACCGCCATTGTGGAAAACCTGATGGAAGGCCGCGTCCCGCCACGCCCCCGCCCAGGGCGAGAACCCGCGATGGTCTCCGCCTTGCCAGCCTCGCCCAGCAGCCTTGCCCATGATGGGGTGGGGAATTTGTTGGTGGGCACAGCGCAGCCGCTGCGTGATAGCGCCTTGCCCGATGCGCTTTACGTGTTGCCACTGGATGGCACGACGCGCGGCGAGCCACGCCTTGCCTATGCCGTGCCTATGGGTGCCGCGCTCGGTGGCGTGGCGGCGGTGCCGGGGGCTGCGACCTGGGTCGCTGGCGTGGCGCATCCCGGTGCCGGCCTTGGCGCAAGTTTCACCGCACCACGCAGTCGCTGGCCGCATTTCCGCGATGGCGAACCACCACGTGGCGGCGTGGTGGCCTTGAGCCGGGGATAAGCGGCAGTTTCGCCAAAGCTTCACAATTCCCGTCTTTATGGTCGAAGGCGGCGCACTTAACTTATCTCGTGTAGTGGGTCGCCCTCAGGCGATGCGCCATGCCGGGATGGAGAGCAAAATGGATCAGCACCAAAACCAAATCGAAACCTTCGAAGCCTTTGACGATTGCGAGAATATCGGCAGCAACCCCGCGCCCAATTCACCGATCGGCGAAATTATTGAGCAACGCTATGGCCGCCGCGCCCTGCTGGGCTCCGCCGCTGCCTTGACCACCCTTTCCGCCGGCCTGCCGCGGGATGCCGCCGCGCAATCTTCCGTGCCGGTTACAGGTGGCCCTTCCACCCTGACCTTCAGCGAACCCGCCCGCGCCCTGGCGCAGCGTGAATCCGTGGCCGAAGGCTATGAAGTGCAAACCGTCATCCGCTGGGGTGATCCCATGCTGCCGGGCGCGCCCGCTTTCGAAGCCGGCAAGACCACGCCGGCGACGCAGGCCGCGCAATTCGGCTACAATAATGATTACCTCGACTTCCTGCCGCTCCCGCAGGGCAGCAAGGGCAGCGATCACGGGCTGCTGGTCGTCAACCACGAATACACCAATCCCAATCTGATGTGGGCTGGTCTTGGGACTGGCAGTTCTTCCCGTCAGCGCGTGAGTGCCGAACAGGCGCAGGCCGAAATCATGGCGCACGGGCTTTCCGTGGTGGAAATGCGCAAGGAAAATGGCCGCTGGGCCTATGCCAAGGAAAGCCGCTTCAATCGCCGCATTACCGCCGCGACACCAATACAGATTTCCGGCCCCGCCGCCGGGCATGATCTGCTGAAGACCAAGGCCGACCCCACCGGGCGGTTGGTGCTCGGCACGCTGAATAATTGCGCCGGCGGGAATACGCCCTGGGGTACGGTGACGACGGCTGAGGAAAACTTCAACCTCTATTTCGGTGGCGATGTCGCGAAGACCCCGCATGCCGAAAGCTTCCGCCGCTATGGCATCCGCAACCAGGCTTCCTATTCCTGGCCCAATCACATTGATCGTTTCAATGTCGAAAAAGAACCGAATGAGGCGTTCCGCTTCGGCTGGATTGTCGAATTCGATCCCTATGATCCGAATGCGGTGCCGGTGAAGCGCACGGCGCTTGGCCGCTTCAAGCATGAAGGCTGCCATCACGCCATCAACGCTGATGGCCGCGTGGTGATTTATATGGGCGATGATGAGCGGTTTGATTTTGTCTATCGCTTCGTCACCGCCCGACCCTGGAATCCCACTGATCGCGCGGCCAATCGCGATCTGTTGGATGAGGGCGTACTTTCGGTCGCCAAGTTCCATGATGATGGCAAGGTGGAATGGCTTGATCTGGTGCAGGGTCAGGGGCCGCTGACGCCGGCCAATGGCTTCCAATCCCAAGCGGATGTGCTGATCCATACCCGCCAGGCCGCCAGCCTTCTGGGCGCGACGCCCATGGACCGGCCAGAAGATGTGGAACCAAACCCCGCCACCGGCCGCGTTTATGTGCTGCTGACGAATAACAGCAATCGCCGCGCGGATCAGCTCAATGCCGCCAATCCGCGCGCCAATAATCAGCATGGCCATGTGGTGGAAATAACCCCGCCCGGCGCCGGCACGCCACAGGTTGATCACGCCGCGCGTGAAATGCGCTGGGGGCTTTTCCTGATGGCAGGCGCGCCGGGGATTGATGCCGGCACGCGCTATCATCGCGCGACATCTGATCGCGGCTGGCTTTCCTGCCCCGATAATTGCGCCTTCGACAGCAAGGGGCGCATCTGGATCGCGACCGATGGCGCACCTTCCGCCGCAGGTGTTGCGGATGCGCTTTATGCCGCCGATACGTCCGGCCATGGCCGCGCGCTGACGCGGCTTTTCTATCAGGCGCCAACAGGGGCAGAAGTTTGCGGCCCCTGCTTCACGCCGGACAACAAGACTATCTTCTTGGCGATCCAGCATCCGGGTGAAGATTCTGGCTCCACCTTTGAACGGCCTTCCACGCGCTGGCCGGATTTCGCCGAAGGCGTGCCACCGCGGCCTGCCGTGATTGCCATTGTGAAGAAGGATGGCGGGGAGATTGGGGGTTAAGCCCTAATCCGCGAAAAGAAGTAACGCCAAAAAGCCAAGGGCTAAATCGCATCTGGCAGATGGATTTCGCCCTTGGCGTAAAGCACGGCATCGCCTGCCATGCGCACGCGATCACCGCGCCATTCACACCAAAGCGTGCCGCCGCGCGCACTCGCTTGCCGGCACACCAGGGATGTTCGCCCAAGCCGGGCTGACCAGAACGGCACCAATTGGACATGCGCCGTGCCCGTCACCGGGTCTTCCGGCACCCCGACCTTCACCGCGAAAAAGCGGGAAGTGATGTCCACCCCCTGCCCGCCTGCGGCGGTCACAATCACGCGTTCGGCACCCGGAAGTGCGGCCAGCGCCGCATGGTCGGGCGTCAGCGCCGCAACCTGTTCTGGGCTTTCCATGACGCAAATCCAATCCCGCGCGCGATGCACTTCGCGTGGAGTTGCACCAAGCGCCGCGGCAAGCCCAGCGGGTGGTGTTGCCAGTTCTGCAAGCCGCGCCGGAAAATCCAGAATGAAGCGCGGGCCATCCGCTTCCACCACCAAGGGGCCGGAGAGCGTTTGGAAGGTGAAGGGCGGCACCTGGTTCAATTCGCGGGCCAGCACAAAGGCGGTCGCAAGCGTTGCATGACCGCATAGTTCAACCTCGGCCTTTGGCGTGAACCATCGCAACCGCCAGCCAGCGCCTTCGCGCATGACGAAGGCGGTCTCTGAGAGATTATGCTCGGCCGCCATGGCCTGCATCACGCCATCAGGAAGCGGTGCTTCAAGTGGCACCACGGCGGCCGGATTGCCCGCGAAGGGACGGCTGGTGAAGGCGTCAACCAGGAAAAAGGGCAGTTTCATGCTGGAAGCAGATAGAATGCCGGCGACAGCACCGCAAACATGCTCTCAGACCTTGATGGAAAGGCTTGTTATCGTCGAGAAAGGATCCGTACCAGCACTAGCGCCGGCGGCGGCCTTGTCTGCTTCTGCCATCAGGTAACGCTCAGCCAAGGCGCGCACCTTAACCGGGTCCTGCAAATCAGCGATCTTGAGCTTCGCCATGATAGCGCGCGCCTGAGTCTCAACCGGCTGAATGGCAATCTGATCCGGCAGGCCAAGCGCGCCAAGCACCACACGGCGCATCGGGCCATTGCCAAGAATATCATAGGGAGTCTTCACGGTCTTGGCATTTTCAGTGAAATAGACAGCATTCGCCATGCCTGGGTTGGCGGTGCTCAGCCCTGTACGATACTCATATTTGGTGAACCCACTGGTCAAGATCTCAAGCATTTTCGGATCAGAAAGACTGCCCAGGCGCAGTCCTCGCTTCATCGCATCCACAATCTTGCCGGGATCGGAAGGCAGGATACGCGACTGCTGGGTGCCGCCGGCAGTTGAAAGCGGCTTGCCATCACGGCCATTCAGCACCTGCTGTGAACGCGTGGCCAGCGATTGCCCTTGAAGCTGTTCGTCCAATGTAGCCGCCTGATCAAGCATGCGTTTGGCCATGGCCGCTGAAACTTCCAGGGCGAAATTGACATTGCCGTCAATGCCATCCTTATGGAAATTCTCAAGCCTGATCTGGAAACTTTGTGACCATGCTGCCTGTTGCGGCGTTTCAAGCGCGGCCAGTCGCTCGGCACGCTCGGCGACACCAGCTGCATTGCGCCGCACTTGTTCCAGCGACATCCCGGCTTGCAGCAGTGCGGCCTTGCCCTCGCGCTTCATGATGGATGGCAGGCTGGTATCCTGATCAAGCGCGAGAGCCGCATCATCCAAACGCTGTATCGCGGCATTGAACGACCCAGCGCGCACGAGCACTGCCATTTCCTTCAGGGCGGTTCGCGCATCAGTGGCGATGCCAACTGGCGGCGATTCCCCTAGCTTGATTGCACTCAAGGCCGCAGCAGCAGCATAAGTGACCTCAAGCTGAGCGCGAGGCAGAATAGGCGGCGCGATGCTTTTCACCGTCTCCAGAAGCTTGGTTGCTTCCGTCTGAGTGATGCGCGTGATGGGCACCCCTTCGATCGGCGTTTTCGTTGGTCTACCATCCCGCGTGATGAGGATATTCTGAGTTCGGTCAATATAGGTTTTGGCCAGGTCCATCTCGATGGCGTTTTTGGACCCGTCACGCATCCGCTGACCCATGGCGGCGGCCACTTCCAGCGAGAAATTCAAGTTCTTATCAACACCTTCCTTATGGAAGGCATCAAGCAAGGTTTTATAAGCCGGGGCCCAGACCGGATCGCTGGGCGCATCAAGGCCGACAAGCTTTTCAAGCCGCTTGGCAACAGCAAAGGGGTCGCGGCGGATCTGTTCCAGCGCAATACCGCTTTCCATCAGCGCCACCCGCCCTTGGCGCAATTCCTGCGCGGTCAGGCCAGAAGCGCCATCAAGTGCGGTCAGCGTCTGATCCACAATAGAAATAGCTGAGTCAAAGGACCCGTTGCGCATCACGGCCGCTATTTGTTGTAGCGCATCTTTCGCAATCACCGGCACATCGGCAGAGGGCAGTTCAGCCCGGCGGATGGTCACAGCAGTCAAGGCCGCTGTATTTTCCGTCTCGCGCTTGGCACGGTCCATCGTGGCGTTTTCACCTGGCCGCAATTGGGCAAAAAGCGCTGCCGTGACCTTATCCGGCAAGCCATCATATGCCCGGACTTTTGGGGTGACTGCCTTGCTTGCCGGCGCCGTCAATACTGACTCACCCAAGCGCAATTGCCCGGCAACCGCTGTGGTTTCCTTGTCGGTCAGCCCTTCAAAGGCCACGGTCTTGGGCGTGGTGGTCGCCTTCAGATTAAGCGTGGTGGCGGCATTCTTCCAGGTGGTGCCAAGCTGCGCCGCAACCCCCTTGGTGTCCTTGGGGTCAGACAACAGCGCCCGCTTCACCAGGCCCGGATTGCCCACCTGATCCGGCAGGCCAAGGGCGGGCATCAGCACCTTCAAAACACGTGGGTCAGTCAGCGCCTTATCAATATTCGGCGCGGCATCAAGCGCCTGACGGAACTGCGCCAGCACCGTCAGCGTGATGGGGTCTTTCTTTTCGCGCGCGAGGCCTTTTTCTTCCTCACCGGCTTTGGTGACACGGCGAAAGGCAACCACAGCTTCCCCGGCGCTGGCCGCAGGGGCAGCGTTTCCGTAGGGGAGCATCAGCGAGGTTTGACCTTGTTGGCCAAATAAACCCGCCATGAGGGTGGCACTCATATTGATAGCCATAAGCGCAAGTTGCGCCGAAAAAGATTAACAAATCCTGAAGAAACCCGCGGTCGAGAGCAATTTCAGCACAAAACCCCAGGATCACAGGTTACAGCGTGGTTGAGCGGCCCATGGCCGGCGCCATAACCCGGCGCAGCCGCAATAGCCGCGCGGACATAAGCCCGGGCGCGGATCACGGAATCCCTGAGCGACAACCCCTGCGCCAGCCCAGCCGCCACCGCACTCGCCAGGGTGCAGCCGGTGCCATGCGTATGGCGGGTCTGTATGCGCTGGTCGCGAAAGACTTCGATCCGTGTGGCCGTGGCCAGCAGATCCACCAACTCATCGCCCGGCAAATGCCCGCCCTTCAGCAGCACAGCCTTGGGGCCAAGCGCCAGCAGCGCCTTGGCCGCCTGATGCATGGCGCCAACATCGGCAATGTCAAAGCCACACAGCGCCTCGGCCTCTGGCAGATTTGGGGTCAGCACGGTGGCGATAGGCAAAAGGCGGCGCTTCAGCGTCTCGGCGGCTTCCGGCACCAGCAGCGGGTGCCCGCCCTTGGCGACCATCACCGGGTCCGCCACCAAGGGCAGGCCGGGGGCGCGGGCCGTGATTTCATCACACACCGCTTCAATGGTCGCGCTATCGGCCAGCATGCCGGTTTTCAGCGCATCCGCGCCGATATCATCAAGCACCACCGCGATCTGCTGGCGCAGGAATTCCAGCGGCACGGGCAATACGCCATGCACGCCAAGCGTATTCTGCGCCGTCAGCGCCGTGATCGCCGTCATGCCAAAGGCGCCAAGCGCGGTCACGGCCTTGAGGTCCGCCTGAATGCCCGCACCGCCGCCGGAATCAGACCCGGCGATAATCAGCACGCGCCCCTTCATGCCGCGCGCGCCTCCGCTTTGATCAGATCAGCAAGGCGGTTGACCACGCCATCCACCAGGGCTTCATCCTCGGCTTCCGCCATCACGCGGATGACGGGTTCCGTGCCGCTCGCGCGGATCAGCACACGCCCGCGTGCGCCAAGGGCGGTTTCCTCGGCCGCGATGGCCTCAGTGACCACGGGCTTCACCAGCGGCGAGGCACCGGCATAGCGCACATTCACCAGGCGCTGCGGCAAGGGGGTGAAGCAGCGCAGTACCTCGCTCGCGGGGCGCTTGTCTTCGACCAAAACGGAGAGCACTTGCAGCGCCGCAATCAGCCCATCCCCGGTCGTGCCGAATTCAGGCATGATCATATGGCCGGATTGCTCGCCGCCCAGATTGCAGCCGGCTTCGCGCATCTTTTCGCCCACATAGCGGTCACCGACAGCGGTGCGCAGCAAGCCAAGGCCGCGCGCTGCGAGGAAGCGTTCCAGCCCCATATTGGACATGACGGTGGCGACCACGGCGCCGCCGGTCAGGCGGGTTTGCGCATGCCAGGAATGGGCGATCAGCGCCAGGATCTGGTCGCCATCAATCACCTCCCCGGCCTCATCCACCAGCACCAGGCGGTCGGCATCGCCATCCAGGGCAATGCCCAAATCGGCGCGGCGTTCCTGCACCAAAGTCGCAAGCGATGCGGGCGCGGTGGAGCCCACACCCTTGTTGATATTGAAGCCATCCGGGGCGACGCCGATGGGGATCACCTCGGCGCCCAATTCCCAGAGCACGGTGGGGGCCACGCGATATCCGGCGCCATGGGCGCAATCCACAACAATGCGCAGCCCATCTAGCGTTTGCCCGCGCGGGAAGGACGCTTTGGCCGCTTCAATATAGCGCCCCGGCGCATCTTCCAGCCGGCTTGCGCGCCCAAGCTTTGCGGATGGCACCAGCGCAGCGCCAAGATCGCCTGCCATCAGGGCTTCGATCTCCGCTTCCTGATCATCGGTAAGCTTCAGCCCATCGGGGCCAAATAGCTTGATGCCGTTATCCTCATAGGGGTTGTGGGAAGCGCTGATCATCACGCCCAGATCCGCCCGCAAGGACCGCGTGAGCAAGGCAATGGCTGGCGTGGGCAAAGGCCCGACCAACACCACATCCATCCCCGCGCCAATAAAGCCGGCTGTCAGCGCAGGTTCCAGCATATAGCCGGAAAGCCGTGTATCCTTGCCGATCACGACGCGGTGGCGGTGATTGCCGCGATTGAAAAAGCTGCCTGCCGCCTGGCCAAGGCGCAGCGCGGTGGCGGCATCCATGGGTGCGGCATTGGCCTTGCCGCGAATGCCATCAGTGCCGAAAAGCTTACGGGTCGGGGGTGCTTCGCTCATGCGCAGATTATAGCCCCTTGGCGGTGTCGGATGAAACCCGGCCGCGCCCGGCAAGCCCAGGCGCGGCGCGGGGTTCGGATTAAGCGCGCCGGATATTCCAGAACAGCGGCGGCTGGCCCTTCAGCATGCCGGTCAGGTTCCGGCGATAGGCGGTGGGCTGGTAATACATGCCCGTCGGCACATAGGGCACTTGTTCGAAGGCGATG
>CAIYMY010000215.1 GCA_903927465.1 uncultured Rhodospirillales bacterium
CTGGACGCTTTGGTCACGGGCTATGAACCACTGATCAATGCCATGGACTTGCCGGATCCAGATGACCGGCATGTGCTTGCGGCGGCGGTCGTCTGCAAGGCGAGTTGTATCGTCACTTTCAATATTTCGGATTTTCCAGAGGAAAGTCTCGCACCCTACGGGCTGCATGCCGTGCATCCGGATGATTTTCTGCGAGATGTTGAAAGTGTTGACCCGGCGGCTTTCGCCGACGCCGTTTGGCAAGATTTGGACCACTACCGGGCGCCTCCACTTGACCTTCCGGAATATGTTGTCGCGCTCCGCAAGGCAGGAGTACCGCGTATTGCAGAACAAATCAGCAAACTCGCCCCGATCCTTGAACGCCGCTAGACTGCGCGCCTTCACTGCAAGGCCCAGAAGCTGAGGCATTCCTTTCGGTACTACCCTCGGCCATGCCGATGCGGATCGCCATCAGCATTTCAGACGCGGCCCAGCCACTGGCGCCAAGCTCGCGCGCGGCAGCCAGCGCATGCGTAAAAGGCAGCGTGATGCCGGCCATGCTGGCCTCGGCGCAGGCAGTGCCGGCGGCCCAGCAGGCATGGGCTTCGATGCTGATGGGCGCATTGGCGATGTAGGGGCAGGCATTGGCGCAATCGCGCTGAATGGCCGCGCAGCCGCGGCAGTATTCGGGCCCGCGGCCGAAATGCCAGACGGCGCGGGCCCTCAGCCGTTTCCCTCGGCGGCCACGGTGGCGACAGGGGCGGTTGCGCGGTCCCAGAAGGCGGCGGCGATGTCGTCCATATCCATAAGGCGTTCCACTGCATCGGGGGAAAGCGGCAAGGGCTTGCCGGCGGTATCGCCGACACCCTCCCAAGCGGTGACGGCGTGGCGGGCAAGCGCCTTGACCAGGAACGCGAAGGCCAGGCCGCGCGACATGTCGGGGTCTAGGTCTGGCTCTATGGCGCGCAGGGCGCCGAGGTTGCGCGCGGCGGCGGCCTGGGCGGCGGCCATGACGGCGGTGGTGACGGGCTTGATCTCCACGCGCACGCCGCGCGGGAGATTGAGCCAGTAGGGGGTGATGGGGAGGTCGAGGGTGAGCATGAAAATTGGCCCCTTCATGCGTTAAGTAGGTTATGTAGTTTAAGGAGTGCATCCAATGCCCGAGCCTATGCTCAAGGTTGGTGCTGCCGAGGCCCAGCGGAATTTCGGCCTCTATCAGGACAAGGCGCTGATCCAGCCGGTTGCCATCACTCGCAATGGCCGTCCTCGTACGGTCATGATCTCGATCGAGGAATATGAGCGTCTCAAGCGCCGCGATCGCCAAGTGTTCCGGACTGAGGACGCCCCGCAGGATATCGTGGACGCCGTCCTGAATGCCGAGATCCCAGGGTGAGCATAAAATTCTCCTGTCAGGAATAACGCCGCCCTTGAACGGCGCATCATTTTGATGCAAATATACGGCATGCCGAATGCCCCCCCTGCCGTCCGACCGGGTGTCACTGTCCGCCTCGAGCCCGAGGCACATGCACGCCTTCAGCAAATCGCCAAGGCCGAACATCGCTCGGTCGCTGCGGTGCTGGAGCTGCTTGTCGAGCGTGAAATCCGGGCGCGCGACGAAGCCGAGCGTACGATCCGCCTGCATGTGGCGCCGGAACTCCAGGGTCAGCCTTTCAGCGAACCCGATCGTCGAGCGGGCGAGAGCGACAAGAGTTATGCTCGCCGCAAAAAGACCATCGACGCGTTGTTTGGCCGCTGAAGCGGCGTGGCAGATTGCCCGATCCCGTCCGGGTGCTTTGTCTGGACCATGTTCCCGTTTGGTCCGCCGGATCCGCCTGACCGGCCCGGGCCAGTGCGGCACATCGCCTATGTGCTGGCTACTGACAGTAAGCCAAAGGTGCCAATGCTACTGCTCGCCTACACAAGTTCTGGGCCATGGCGCGGTGCCACGGGCCGGCTACCGCTTGGCGTGATGGAGTTTGACGATGCCGCGGCCCGCGCGGTCGGCCAGAAGCCATTCCATATTGATTTACGCTGCCTTGCGCAGGTGCCGCTGGCAAAGCGCTGGTTCCCTGATCTCAGCCAAACAGGCTTCGGCATTATCGGCACCGCAGGTGCGCGGCTCCGCGAGCGGATTGATGTGATGCTGAGCGATTTGGTAACCAGGAACCGTGACCTGATTGAAATGCGCGGGCCGAGGTAGGCGATGCGCGCAGCACTTAGCTTACTTAAACAACAGGAGGCGCGTCGCGCTGCCTTCACCGAGATGCTTGAGCGTGTCGCACGTGAGGCCGATGAAAAAGGTTGGCTTACCGCCGAAGAAGTGGATGCCGAAATTCGAGAGATCATCGCGCAAGCCAAATCCGCGAGGACAAAAGGAGCTTGAAGGCGAAGGCGGCGCCTCACCCATACTCTGTCCCCGCCTGCTGATTCCTCAACACCACCGTCATCATCCGCTGCGCCGTCGCGTTGAACGCAGCGCGGAATTCAAAACTCGCCTCCACCCCCGCCGGTCCTTCGATCGGCGTCTTGGCCAGCGCGAGATATACCTCATGCAGCGTGATCGTCAGACTGCGATTAGCATCCATCGTGAAAGCCATGGCGAATTCCGCCGGCGTGCCGCCCTGCGCCTGCGCCAGCAGCACCGTATTCTCAAATCGCACCGTGATTTGGCCAGTACAGCGCGCAATGCCCGGATCCACCCCCTCCACCTTCCGGTCAGCGCGGATCGTGCGCACCGTCTCCATCCCATTTGAAAAACTGAGCCGCGCGCCGGTTACCTGCGCCAGCGCCGCACCAGCGCGCGTGATGGAACCCTGCGCCTTGTTGAAGGCCGTAAACGCCGCACCGCTTGGCGTGCCACCAGAACTCGCCGCACCGCGTAGCGATCCCTGGCCCAGCAGCCCAATCGTCGCGCTGGCAGCACCGGTGGGTGTGAAATCCATCTCCAGCGTATCAGCGCGTACGCCTGTGCAAACATCGAAATTCGGCACATCGGGATAGCCGATTTCGATACTGTTGGAAGGCAGCGCAGCAAGGCCCGAGCCAAAGCTATGGATGAAATTCGGGCTGGTGCCACTCGTGGTCGGTGGGCCGAATAGCAGCCGCAGCCAATGCCCGAAATTGATCAGGTCAATCGGCACCACCGCCTGGCCCGCCACCGTCACCGTATCCAATAGCGGCGCGCCAGTGTCGCGATTACCGCCAATGCCAATCACATCCGCATCCAGCAGCGGCTGCTCCGCGCCCAGATTGCAGGACAGAAAGGGCATGCGCCGCCAATTGCCGCTTGGCGCGGTGCCATAGCTGGCCTCGGGAATCATGAGCAGGCGCGCATTCGCACCAATGGCACGGGGCATGGGATTTCTCCTGGTGGGCGATCAGGCCAGCGGTGAGCCGGTGGCGGTAAAGAACAATGCGACAGGCAGGCTCGCGGCACGCGCGCTGGCTGCGCCTTCGAATTCAACATCCTCGATATCCGCGCTGCCGGGCTGCGCCCATTCCACTGCGCCGTCCAGCATGGGATCGGCGGTGATGGCGGCTGCGATGGCAACCAGCAGCGCATCCAGCAGCGTATTATCCGTCGCCAGCACCTCAATCTCGGCGCGGTGTTCAATCGCATAGGCCAAGGGCGAGAGGATTGGCGTTTCCGCCACACTCTCCCCATCGCGCAGCACCACAAGCCCGCCCGCGGGCAGGCGCTGCGGCACGGTCTCATTGCGGCGGATGACGGGCGCTGGGTTGCGCGCGGCCAAGCTGGCGTTCAGGCGCGCGAACAGGGCGGTCAGGGCGGCTTCACGCAGGCTCATCGCGGCCTCCCTGCCTCGGCGGCCCAGGCCGCCACAAAACGCCCGGGCAGACGGCGCAGGCCACGCTCTGCCGCGCCCTTTACGTCCAGGCGTTTTGTGAGCTTCACCTGCGGCAGCAGCAGGAACATCGGCACCATGCCGCGCGCGAGTAGCCCGCGCGCCCAGGCCTCTCGGCCACGGCGATGGGCGGTGCCGACTTCTGTGACACCCCCGGCAATCAACCGCAGCCGCTGCCGCCGCCGCCCGACCTGTTCCCCGGCGCGGAGTGGCAGGCACCAGACAAAGCCGCGCCCGGATTTGAAGGGTCGCAGAAACGCCTGGCCCGAGGCCACCATCTGCGCTGGCGTCACGCGCATGCCTTTCTCGCCCCGCCCGCGCCGTCCGCGTGCGGCGTTAAAGCCGGTGGGGATAGCGAGGAATTTACGACCGCCCTTGGCGCGGATCAGTGAGCCGCGCTCAAAAGCATCAATCACCTTGGGGACTTTGGTGAATACCAACCCGGCAGGCCGGAGAGACTGGCCCGTCCGAGGAAACACCATGGACCGCCAAGCATTGGCGATGCCGCGCGCATTGCCGGCAAAGGCGGTGGTGACTTGTTGGCGGAGTTCGGCTTTGACCTCAGCGGTCTCGGTGCGGATCGCGGTCATGGCAGCGCGTTCGCCCGCGCGTAGTTCTTCGGCCAACATCTTACGAAGATCGCCGACAAGCTGCGCGCCAAGCCTCATGCTGTTTGCCTATCGCTGACAAAAGACGCGCCAGGCGGTGCCGGTGGCGTCGCGTTCGGCATGGCGGACGGTGAGCAGATCGCCGCCGATCGAAAAACTATCGCCCGCCGCGATATCAGGCAGGGTGGCGATGGCGAGTGAGAGAATATCGCTGGCGGAGATCACCTCTGTACCAAAAGCATCCGCCATGCGGTCGGGCGAGGAACGCAGCACGCGCAGGCTGATCGGCGCGCCCGTGCCGCCCTGGCGATACTGCGCATCGCAGCCAAGATGTGGATCGGCGATCAGGCTTGCCATTGCCCCATCAAAGGCGCTCATCGTTTCAGCACCTCGACAATGCGTGGCAGCGTCTTTTCGGCGGAACGGCCAATGACGTAACCGCCGAGGCCGATCTCCACGATGTTCCAAAGCTTAAGCGCCTCCGCCTCACTGATCCCAGGCGCGGACCAGCCAAGCCAGCGTGCGACGATCAACAAGCCGAAGGTCAGCATCAGGATTGGTCGCCAGCAGGCGGCGAGCCAATGTTCCGATTGCGCCTCCGCCTTGATGATATCGGCGGCGGCTTTTTCCAATTCGCCCGCGCGCGCGAGCAGGGCGGCGTTCAATTCCGCCTCGGCCCGCTGCCGCGCCTCGGCATCGGGGAATAGGCGTTTCAGTGCATCGCCCAGGATCGGCACCAGCGCGGGTAGCAATGCGCCGATCATGGGTATTTCCCTCGGGGCAATTCGAAATGCGGCCCATCGGGAAAGCCTGGCCAATCACCGCCCCAGGTGATTGCCACGCCAAGCTTTTGCGCGGCACCCTTCATGGCGCTGGCGAGTTGCGCATATAGCGGCCAATCCCAACGGATTTCGCCATTCTCCGGCACGGCGTCCCCGTCATCGAGCCAATAGCCGAGATCGACGGCATGGCCCGTCAAATGCCGGCTGTTCATGGTGCGCGAGGCACCGAGTGCCACAAGCTTGGCTTGCCTTTCGCGGGACCGCAGCCCTTCCAGCACAATGAAGGGTGCGGCCTTGCGCGCCTCGATCACCACGCGCACCAGATGGGGATGCACGCCTTGCATGCGCTCGTGATCGCGCGTCAGCAGACTGGCCATGCTCACGCCCCCGCCGCGGGAACGCGGTTGAGCCAGACACGCACGGTGGTATCGGCAGCCAGGGCGGCCTGGGTGGAGATGCCCACCTGGAAATTACCAGCGGCGGTCGCGGTAATGCGCCGGTTGGTATTGTCCCAAAAGACGCGCACCCCAGCGGCGATGGCAAGCGCCGGTTCCTTGGTGAGATCAAATACGCCCGCGGTTGCGGCCTCGATCATGGCGTTCTGCACACCATCCACGGCAGCGACGCCGAACAGCGCGCCGACAAGCACGCCCTGACCGGCGGAAACTCCGGTCGCATAGGGCACGGCAATCGCCAAGCTATTGCCCGGCTGGATGAAGTTACGCATGGGAATTCTCCTTCTGGTGAGGGATGAGGTGGTTGAAATCGCCATCGGGATAGGTACATGTAACCCCCTATCAGGAGGTCCCGATGGCTCGTTCCGCCGTTCGTTCACCTGTTGCCGCGCATCGCGCGCAATTGCGTGCGCGTGGCCTGCGCCCGATTCAGATTTGGGTGCCGGATACGCGCGCGCCTGGCTTTGCGGAGGAGGCGCGGCGCCAATCGTTGCTCATCGCCGCCGAGAGGAATTTCGACGACATGATGGATTTCATTGAGCGTGAAGGGCCTGGCCCCGACTATCTCTCTGGCTGCGATACTAATGCGCTACGATGACATCACGAAGGCTACGGATTGGTCGGTCGGTGATAACGCCCATAAGCGCCGAACCTTATTGTTTGGCCTGAGTGCTGCGACACTTTTCGGCTGCGCTTCGACACGCTTGTCCGGACCAATCGCCCCGCTGGTAAATCCCTACGACGCGGCAGCACTACGTGCACGTAAAGGCGGAAAGGCTAGTAGCAATACTGCATGTGCGCCGTCACCGGCGCCCATACGTGATTTGATCGTTCCACAATTCTATACAGATCCGCCGGTATTTAGCCGCGTGGACCCTGATCGCTTGGCCGCGCGTGACGCAGCCGTTCGGCCGCTTCAGCTGCTGGTACGGACGGTCACCGAGAATGCGGACAGGTGGGCGTCATCTCAGCCGGTTGAAGATCGTTTTGCGCGATGCGCAATCGCCTCACTCGATGCGGCCGCACAGGCTCACTCCTTTCTTGGTCGCGTGGATAATCAGGGTGGGTATGAACGTAAATGGACATGGTGCGGATTGGCGCTTGCGCATCTCAAGCTTTTGCAGGCGCCGGAATACGACACTGATGCACAATTGCGCGTTCGGGCTTGGTTCACGCGCGGCTTCGATGCGATGCGTGGAACCTATGATCGGCCACCAAGAGGCTCACCTTCAACCCAACTCAATAACCACATGACCTGGGCCGGGTTGACGGCCATGGCGTTGGGCCTCGCAACCGAAAATTATGATGCGTGGTCCTGGGGTCTTCTTCGCTTGGAACGGACACTCGCGCAGGTCGATGCGGACGGATTTCTTCCCCAGGAATTATTGCGTGGGTCGAAAGCGTGGAACTATCATATTTTTACCATGGGACCGCTGGCCTTGGGGGCAGTACTGGCGCGCGCTAATGGTACCGACATTGCTGATGCGCGGTTTGACCGTTTGGCGCGGCGCAGCTTTGAAGGTTATGCCAATACCACTGCTTTTGAACGGCGGACTGGCCGAACTCAGGAATCTTTCTCGGAACGGCCGAGTGTTGGATGGCTGGAACTTTATGCTGGCGAATTTGGCGTTACCGAAGCCTTGATCCCATTGCGCAATCGAAGGCCACAGCGCCAACCCTGGCTCGGCGGAGATCTCACGCTATGGCATGCGCGCGATGTGTGAAGGAACGGCAAAGCGACTTGCGATAGTCAGTTGCAGAAAGTAGTCCAATTCACTAGATTTTTCTCCATGGACAAACTTATTCCAGCCGCCGAAGCAAATCACGTCTTTTCCCGGCTCCTGCGCGAAGTTCGCGAGGAAGACCGGCGGTTCGTGGTGTCTTCCCATGGCAAGCAGGTTGCCCAGGTCGGGCCTTGCAGCGCTGCCGAAGCAGGCCGCAAGGGTGCGCGCGAGGCTTTGTTGGCACGCCTTACGGCGCAACCCGTTCAGGATATCGGCCGCTGGCGCCGCGACGAATTATACGAGCGCTGAAATGCGCGTCGCACGCGACGCCAATAGCCACCCATCGCCTCAGCTTTTGGGATTCCGTGATGCTTGCCGCCGCAGCGCAGGCTGGATGCCGCTTCCTGCTTTCCGAAGACATGCAGGATGGCTTTACCTGGCGAGGGGTGACGGTGCGAAACCCCTTCAGCGACGCGCCAGATTAAGCCTGCCGCGATCCATCACACGCCCGGATTGAACCAGGCCCCGCGCCAATCAATGGCCCCGACGCCGAAGTCAAAGATCACGCTGACCTCGACACCATCCACGCCGGAAACCGGGCCGGTGGTCACTTGCGGTCCCTCCGCGCCATTCAGATAGCCATAGACATAGACAGGCGCGGTGGGTGGATCGGTAAACAGGTACCAGCGGTTATTCGGGATCAGCGGTTCGACCAGGGGCTGGACAAAGCCGGCATAGATATTGGCGTGGCTGATTTGTGTCGCGCCGACACTCACCGTCAATTGCCGCGCGGGCAGTTCAAGGCTCGGGCCAACCAGCAGCTTCATGGCATTGCCGACGGAAATCGGCAGGCCATCCAGCGTCTTTTGCCGCAGGATCGCAGCACGCCCGGCAGCGAGGTTGTTGATGTCCAACGCACTGCCCGCCGCCGCCTTATTCAACCGCGCGGCCGCCGTGCCGAATACCGCAGCCGGGCCACTCGTCAATGTCGGGCCATCGCCATTGGCTTGATTGACCAGCGCATAGGCCGTGGCATTCTCAAAATCCGCCACGCGCCGGCCAATAGCGGCGGCGAAATCCGTGAAGGCACCAAGGTCGTCATTCACCAGCATGGGCCGCGTCACACGGATGCGCCGCGCGAAGGTTTGCAGCAGGACAATCTCCTGGCTTTCCGACATGGTGCCGGCCTGGATTTCGCCATTCTCCATCAGCGGCATGAGCGTCGGGAAATCCCCGACGCGCAGATGGCGGTGCGGCTTGAAGTCGCGGAAATCGCGGCGGAGGAAGATCTGCCGATAGCTCGGCGCTGCCGGCTGATAGGCCGCGAGTAGCATCTTGTTCGCCGCAGCCGACAGCAGCAGCGGAAAATCGGAGGTGGTGTGAAAGGCACGCTCGGCGAGCAGTGTGGGGTTGCGCGGTACATTGCGTTCGCCACGGACCCGCAGCAATTCGCCGATCATGTCGGAGGGCCGCCAGCCCATGAATTCGGCGTGCCGCCCCGTGCCTTGCGGCTGATAGCCCGGCATACTGCGAACAGCCAAGGCTTCCGCCATGGCGTCCAGGATTTCCGAGGGCGAGTCATGGCCCGGCCCGGTTTCCGGTCGCGCGGGGATGGCAGGCGGTATGGCAGTTTTCACCATGGCGTCGAACAAGGAACGGCGCGCCTGGTCCGGATGCCAGCCGCGCTCGACAGCCTCGCGCCGGATATGCGCGGCGGTCTCGGTGCCGACCAGGGCGCGGGCGGCGTCAATCGCGGTATCAATGCCGGAGATACGCTCACGTTCTGCGCGCTGTGCCTCGGCACGGAGCGCTTCAAGGTCAGGCGGCGTTTCCACCGTGGTGGTTGCGGGCGGCGACGCGGCAGGCGGCGCCGAAGGGGCTGCCGGGGTTTCCGGCGTCGTCTCAGTCATGGGTGGTTCCTCATTCTCCAGGGCAGGTTCAATGGCGAAGGACGGCGCGCCCTGCGGCGCCGCACCCCGCACTTGCGCATCCCGATCAACCGGAATGGGCACGATTGAAATCTCGAAGGGTTCCCAATCCACGGCGCGATAGATCATCTCGCCGCTCACCGGATCGGGGCGTTGGTCATAGCGATGCACGCGATAGCCAATGCTGACCGCGCGCAGCGTGCCATCGGCAATGCGCTGCCAGAGCGGTTCCACATCGGCAGCAGCAGAAAACTGCAGCCGCGCATGGCCGCGCCCGCCTTCAAGCCGCGCAGCAATTACACGCCCCAGCACATCGCGCACATCGCTGTTGCGGTGCGTGTTCAGCACCGGGGCATTGCCGGAGCCGAGTTGCGCCATGCGCACCGCATTGGGCGACATGTCCAACTCCTCCGTGATGCCACCAAGGGATGGCACGAAGTTGCGCGCCCGCGCGCCGGTGGACCAGACGACCTCCACCGTGCGTGCGGCACGATCTACGGTCGCGGGTGCGGTGATGGCGCGGCGTGCGGTGATCGATTGCCCATCGGAGGGAAGTCGATCAGGCAAAGCGGGATCAGCCGGCGCGGGATCGCTCCCGCCCGGGTCGGTGGTTTCGGTCATGATGGGCCTTATGGTGTTTGGGTGTCTGGCGGCGTTGGTGCTTCGGCCCCGGCCGCGCCGGTTGCGGCGATTTCCACCGCTGCCATTTGCGCCGCGTCCTGCGCACCGCCGGATTTGGCGACCCGCCTTGGATCGGTATCAAGCGAGATGCCCGCGGCATCCAGTGCGGCATTGGCTTCGCGGATCATCTCGACAGCCGAGCGGAAATCATAGCCAAAGGCGCCGGCGGCTTCGGGTTGCGGTACAAAGCCGGCGCGCACCTGGGCGATCAGCGCGGTGGTGTCCTTGAGTGGATCAATCATTTCATGCGCTGGCGGCACATGCGCGACGCCCTTCGGCATCACATCGCCCCAAAGCCCGAGCAGCGCGCCTTGCGCGTGAAAGCGCTCGGCGATGGGCCGCACGAGCATCGGGATCAGCATGCCGTATTGCATCTGTTCGCAGAGGCGGCGGAATTCGATCTTGCCGGCGCGGAGGCTGGAGTAATTCGCCTGTGTTAGATCACCGGAGACCTGGTCGTAGGTCAGGCCCGCGCCAACAGCAGCGGCTTCAAGCGAGCGTCGCGCGAAGGCGGTATGCGATCCACCACCGGAGGGGTTCACCACACTTACATCACCCTGGCCGCGCCGATAGAGGATCATCCCAGGCTCAAAGCTTTCCACCGCGCGGCCTTGCGCGTCACGCAACAAGCCAGGGTTGGCGTCGCTCGGTTTCGTGAGTGTTTCCTCGCCGTCATCAGTGACCACGGCGGCAAGGCAGGCTTCGATCTTGGCTTTCATCAGCAGCGCGCCTTCGTAATCGCCAAGGTCGCGCAACCGCAGCAGTATTGGCGCGAGCCAGGAGACATCGCGCAATTGCCCAGGGCGGCGCTTGCGAAAGATATGCAGCACATCGCGCGCGGGGATGAAATTGCTGGCGAGCCGCGCGCCCGGCAGCATCCAGGCGCCGGGATGGGTTGGGAAAAGCCAGTAGCCAATCGGCTCGCCAAAATTCCCAAGTGCGATGCCCTGGATGGTCGGTGCGCCATTCACCACGCCATTGCGCGCGGTATCCAGGTGGTCGCTTTCCAGCACCTGCAAGCTGAGGCCGATGGGGTTCCGCGGCGATGTCGGCACGGTCAGCAGCCGAATGAAGCATTCACCGCTTTCGACGACTGCCCGCATGGCCAGCGCCTGCAGGCCATAGAGATCGAGCTTGTCCTCCGCATCGCAGGCCGTGCTTTCCGCCCAGGCCTGCCAGGCATTGCGATGCGCGGTTTCAGGCCAGCGCGTGGTGATACCCGCGCCGACCGCATTGCCGGTCCAAAGATCCACGATACGCGCGGCATAGGGATCATTGCGCACCGCATCGCGCGCGCGACGCGCGACGCTGGCGGCGGCCATGCCGACTTCGCCATTTGCACTGCCGCCAGAGGGCGACCAGACCGAGGCACGGTTCTCCTGTGCGGCCGCATAGCCCCGGAGGGCCTTCCAGGCAGCGCGCAGGTGGAGCTTCATTCGGCGGGGGCCTCGGTCATGGCATCAAGCAGTGCGCCAGCCGCTTCGGCGATTGCGCCATGGCAAGCGGCGCGGTCGGCTGCGACCCAGGCGAGGGCGAGGCTGGCGGCTTCGGGGGGCGAGAGCTCTTCCTCCCAGGGGATCTGGCGCAGCCGAGCAAAGGCGCGGAACGCCTCCTCCGGCACGCCAAGCGCTGCCGCCAGCGTGGCGGGTTGCCAATGTTGGGTTTGATGCATGGTGATTTCCATAAATTTTGTGGATAGCCGGATCATCGGCACGCTATGCAAGGAGCAGTTCTGGTTTGGCTTTTTCTGGGGAATGCAATGCCGATGAAAGTCACGGCCAAGGGTCAGGTGACTATTCCAAAAGCGATCCGCGATCTGCTTGGCATTGAGCCGGGCAGCAAGGTTACTTTTGCGCTTGCCGAGGATGGTGGTGTCATGGACCAGCCCCCAATTCGACCGGACACCTGGCGCAACCGTGAGGGCCTAGGTGTAAGCCTAGGCATACGCCTATGTCTAAGCCCATTGAGCGTGTTGAAATCATCACCGGCATTCAGCGCCGTCGGCGCTATACTGCCGAGGAAAAGGTCCGGCTGGTCGAACAGACCATGCAGCCTGGCATGACGGTCTCAGCCGTTGCCCGGCTTTATGGCGTCGCCCCAAGCCTGCTGTTTCAGTGGAGGCGCCGCATGAGCGAAGGTGGGCAAGAAGCCGTCAGGGCCGATGAGGAGGTCGTTCCCCTGAGCCGCGTCCGCGAGCTTGAAAACCGTGTCCGCGAACTGGAACGCCTGCTTGGCCGCAAGACCATGGAAACCGAAATCCTGCGTGAGGCCCTGGAAGCTGCACGCCCAAAAAAACAAGCCTTGCACTTACCATCGCCGCCTCGGGACGCTTCCCGGTGAAGGCCGTGGCTGAGACGCTCGGCGTGGCCAGGTCCAATCTGGTCGAGCAACTCCGGCGCCCCAAGCGACCTCAGCGCGGCCCCTATCGGCGTGCGGAGGATGAGGCCGTGCTGGGCGAAATACGCGCCATCACCGATGCCCGTCCCACCTATGGCTATCGCCGCGTCACGGCCTTGCTGAACCGGGCCAGGCGCAATGGAGGCGTGCCACAGATCAATCACAAGCGCGTCTTTCGGCTCATGCGCCTCTCTTCAATGCTTTTGCAGCCCCATACCGGCAGGCGCCCCATTCGCGCTCATGAGGGCCGCGTCGTCGCGGTTGCATCCAATCAGCGCTGGGCGTCCGATGGCCTTGAGATCCCTTGCTGGAACGGCGAGGTGGTGCGCATCGCCTTCGCCATCGACACCCATGACCGCGAAATCATCACCTGGGTCGCCACCCATGGCGGCGGCATTTCCGGTGAGATGATCCGCGACATGATGCTTGACTGCGTCGAGCGCCGGTTCAACGCGCTACGCGCGCCGTTTCCCGTCCAATGGCTCGCCGATAATGGCTCCGCCTATACCGCCACCGAAACCACGGACTTCGCCGCAGCCTTGAACCTTGTTCCATGCTTCACGCCAGTCCGTAGCCCTGAAAGCAACGGCGTCTGCGAGGCCTTCGTCAAAACCCTGAAACGTGACTATGCCCGCGTGAACCCAAGGCCAGACGCCATCTCGGTCCTCCAGCAGCTGCCAGCCTGGTTCGAGGATTACAACAACATCCACCCGCATTCGGGCTTGCGCATGCGCTCGCCACGTGAGTTCATAGCAAGCCAGTTAGTCAAACAAGCCAAGTGTCCGGTTTGATAGGGGCAAGTCCATGTCACGCTCAGTAAGTGTGACGAACATCACGCATCCAGAGGGCAGCCCAACCGGTTCGTCGCGCTGCGTGGTAGCAGCAGTTCAGGCATGAGCACGGATGAAATCATGTCGCTTATGCGGGGCGAGAAATAACGCCGCACTAGCCCGATTGGGGGGGCTTTACCGCCTTCTCGCCTCAACCGCCCGAATGACAGTAGCAGCACCTTTAAAGGTTTTGAGTTGCTTGCCCGAACGGGCGTCTTTCATTGCAGCATGCGTCTCTGCATTCGGAATTCGTACCTCGAAAGGCAAACCCCCCTGAAGTGAAACCTGGAGATAAAACAAACGGATCGCTTCGGTTGGGCTTAGCCCGAGCCGAGCCAGCACAGCCTCGGCTTCGACCTTAAGGCTCGGCTCAACGCGGACGCGAATTATCGCGGCTTTGCGCATGGCAAATCTCCTTGGTGGGAGAAAGTGTAGCATACGCAGAGTAGACATCTAACGCTTAATGATCGGGAGTTCATGTTCTAATTCCGTCAAACCTTAAATATACGGCACAAACCATCGTAACTTTTCACCCCAAACGAGAGAATTGGGCGAATGTCACGCCCGGTCGCCGTGCGGCCGTGTTCTCCGCGCCGTAAAGGGCGGCGATGGCGCGGCCCAACTCATCCAGGCTGCGATATTCCACGGTGCGACCTTCGAAGGTCACGCGCGTGACGCCGCCGGTATAGGCGGAGGCCAGGACAGCAGCGCGGCTACCCGCAGACTGCGCCAGCGCCCAGGCGAGTGTTGCAGAATCCATAGGTTATCCCTCGGCGTAGCCAGCTTTACGTCAGCGTGTACCAAGTTGTGCGGCCACCACCATGACGAACCAGATGACCCTTTTCGACAAGCTGGCGAAGCTGTTGCTTCAGCGTGTTTCGACTGGCGCCTGTCAGCCGGATGATTTCGCCCATACTGACCCGACCGTGATCACGCACATGATCCAAGACGCGCAATGAAAGCTCTGGCAGGCTTGGCGCCACCAGCCTTTCGCGCTCAATCTTCGCAGCAAGGCGCCGCTTCTGCTTCAGTAGCGCATTGAGGAAAAAGACCAGCCAAGGCTGCCAATCAGGCACGTCGGTGCGGATGGAACCTTGAGTTTGCCGAAGGGCGAGATAATAGCCCTCCTTGTTTTGCTCAATGACGCTCTCGAGCGATGAATAGGCAACATAGGCATAGCCGGACTGCAACAAAAGCAATGTGGTCAGGATACGGCTGAGGCGCCCATTACCATCCTGGAAGGGATGGATTTCCAGAAAAACCACCTTGAATAGGGAAATCAGCAAAAGCGGATGCAGGCGCCTTGCTTCGCGTTCCTTGTTGAACCAATCGATCAGCTCGCCCATCAGGCGTGGCGTGTCGAAAGGCGTTGCCGTTTCGAATACGATGCCTATCTGCCGCCCATCCTCATCAAAGGCGGCAACACTATTTGATGAGGTCTTGTAACTGCCGCGGTGCCAGGCGTCCTTCTCGCTATGCGCAAGAAGGTCTCGATGCAGCTGCTTGATGTGGTTTTCAGTGATGGCGATGTCTTCCCAAGCGCGAAAGACCAGATCCATCACTTCAGCATAGCCAACGACTTCCTGTTCGTCGCGCGTTGCAAAGGATTTGATTTCAAGATTGGCCAGTAGCTGTTCAACTTCCCGATCGGAAAGCTTGCTGCCTTCGATGCGGGTGGACGAACCAATACTTTCGATGGTGGCCACGCGGCGCAGCGCCAAAAGCCTCTCGGGGGCGAGCGTGCCGAGCGCGCGCCATGCCCCTTTGAACTCATCAATTTCGGCAATCAGCCCGAGCAATTCCGGGGTGATGATGATAGTTTCGGTATTGAGGGCGGTTTCTGACATGTCCGAATATACACCCAAATAAGCCCAATTAGACAAGCCTAAAATCACACCCAATTGCACCCGAATTTGTCAACCTATTGATAAGACGTTATTTCCTATCCAGTCTCAGCCGAAGCCTTATTGCGGCACCTGGGGAGCATCCCTATCCCCCAGCGCCGCGCGAAATCGCACGCAGGATAGGCAAGATCTGCGCCCCGCCCGCGCCTAGCGCGATCAGCACGGCAACGATGCCCCAGATCGCGCCCTCAATCCGGCGTGTCTGCTTGCGCAGGCCACAGATCTCCGCGCGTACCGCCGTGTAGCGTTCGGCACAGCGCTCGACATGCAGCGCCAGATCCTCGCGCTCACGCGCGTGGAGTTCCCCGTTACTCATGATTTCCTCCGGAAATGGATCAGCGCGGCTGGTCGCCGCGTCGGTCGTTCGCTTTGGTGATCAGCGGCCCAAGGTGATGCCGCATTCCTGCATCAGCCCGCCAACATTCCCGCGGGTGGCATTGGCAACACGGGCGACGCGGGTAGGAGTCAGCCTTTCCCGTTTTCACCCTGTATGTTTGCTGCGCATGCGCTTGAGAAATGCAGTATTTTCAAACGGTGCCGGTTGGCCGGATTCCTCTCCGACAATCAGCGCCTGCTGCAGCGCCGTTAACTTAGCCTCCCGATCTTCCAGAAGATGCAAACCAGCGCGCACAACTTCATCGGGCGTAGCGTAGCGGCCAGATTGAAGCAGGCGGTCGATGAATTTCGTAAAATGGTCATCGAGTGAAATAGACGTTTTGTCCGTCATCTTGCATCTCCCAACCCTCGACAACTGATACTAAATCCTGGCGAGAATGGGTACCCTAGGCTCTTGCCTCACCGGTGTAACGGATCGCCAAAAAAATCAGCGCAACCAACCGCCACGCGGCGCAAGCCAACCAGGTCGGCGCATCAATGGCGGTGGATCCGGAGTCGGCGCTGGCTCGGGCCGGGGATGTTCCGGCATTTCCACCGGCGCATTCGCGATATCTTCACGCAGCCTCAGCCAAAACCGCTCCCCATACCGATCCGCACCCAGCAACCACAGAGCGGCACGCGCCAGCACCGCGCAATCCAGCGCCTCATTCCGATCGCGCAGCTTCGCCCATTCCTGCCGCACAAAGCCGCGCCGGTCCTTCACCTGGTGCAGCTGCTCCGCCACCAACTGCTTGACCCATTCAACCTCAATCCCCTGCGGCAAATGCACCCAGCCGAGCGGGAATTCCGCTGCCTCACCGCGCCCGAGCCAAAGCCGGCGATAGAGATCAACCTTCCAGGTCGAAACCGACACCGTCCAAAGCTTCAAGCCGCGCCGCAGCTTGCGCCCATCCACCAGCGCATCGACAGGCGTCGGGCCCTGCACCGGCTGAGCCCTATTCCAACCATCCACGCCCTTGGTCGGCGCAATGCGCGGGTCGCGCAGCCGGCGCAGGTGGCCATAGACCGCTGCGGTGTCGCGCCCGCCTGTGTCAACACAGGCCTTGGCAATGCGGATCGCGCCACCATTCGCCCGCGGCCAATCCCGTGCCAGCAATTCCGCCAACGCATCCCAGGGCGCACGCTCACGAGGGCTGCCCACAATGACGATGTGATCGACAAGCCAGGAGGAATAGCCCTCCGCCCAGGCCCAGACATCGCATTCCAGCCGGTCATCCTGCACATCCACACCAGCCGTCAGCACCAGCGCGTCATGCGCCACCACGCCAAGCCGGAAATCCTCGCGCCGTTCCACCAGGCGTTCCCAATCCGGTGCCTCGCCACGATCTTGCCAGGTCTCGCCAAGCACCGTGTTGCGGAAGGTTTTGAGATCCTCGGCCTTACCCTGCGCGGCTTCCCAATCGCGCGCGATCTGTTCCCAGGACAACCAGCCGACCGGCGAATAGAGCGCCGAGATATGAAAGCCGATGGTATGCGGGTTCTCAGCCGATGCTGTCGGCCGCCATTCGCCGGCGGCGAGCATCGCGGTCTTGTGGTGTTCCTCAATCGGCGTGTCGCAATCTTCACAATGGTAGCGAACGCTGCGTGGGTCGCCCTTCTCCCAGATCAGGCGTTCGAATTTCAGCCATTGCATGGCGCCGCAGTGCGGACAGGGCAGGAAGAAGCGCCGCTGGTCCGAGGCCGCGTATTCCCGTTCAATCCGGCTGCGCCCGGCGATGGTCGGCGTTGACACCAGAAAGGCTTTCCTGCGCCAGCCGAAGGTGCGCGCCCGGGCTTCGGCCAGCGCAATCGGATCGCCTTCGCCTTCGATGTCGCCGGGATAGGCGTCCACCTCATCCAAAAACAGAAACCTTGCTGGCATGGAGCGCAGCCCAACCGCGCTATTGGCGCCGGTCAGCACCAGAATGCCGCCGGGGAATTCCTTGGACAGCATCGTATTGCCGCTGTCCCGCGCGCGGGCGGGCGCCACGCGATCGCGCAGCGCGGGCGTTTCCTCCAGCAATGGGTCAATGCGCTGGCGGGAGAAGCGCTTGGCGAGTTCCACGGTGGGCTGCACGGCAAGCACCGGTGCCGGGACGTGGTGCAGAATATAGCCCAACCAATTATTGCCTGCCTCGGTCGCGCCCACCTGCGCGCCCTTCATGAACACAATCCGCCGCGCCGGATGCACGGCGGAAAGCGCATCCATCACATCGCGAAGATAAGGCGTGCGGCTGGTGCGCCAGGGTCCGGGTTCCGATGATGCGCGGCTGCCCAGGATGCGGTGATGTTCCGCCCATTCTGAGACATTGAGTTGCGGCGGCGGACGCAGCATGGCCCCGGCGCGGCGGCGCACATGTTCACGCGTGCGGCTCTCGCTCGCCGCCGATGCCGGGGGGGTCAAAGCGATCGGAAGCCTCCGTCAGAAGCTCATTGATGTGCTGCTGCAGGATGGTTTGCAGCAAATGGGGTTCGACGCCGAGTTCGGCGGCAATTACACCGGCCACGCGTGCGGGCCAATTCAGCAACGCGTCACGCATGGTGCTGGCGATTTCATCAATCGTCGCATTGGCGGTCGCGACATCGAGCAGCCGGCCCTTGCTTTCGTCGAGCGCCAGGCGCTGGGCTTCGACCTTCAGCGCAAGCTGGGCAACTTTCAGTCGGGCGAAGGGCGTGCCCTCGGCCGCCGCATTGCCGCTAAGCGGGGAACGCTGCGGGTCCGAGGTTTCCAGCAGCCGGGCGCGTGTCTTAGCGATGTCCCATTGGCCATCGGGCTCGCGCGCGATGCGTCCCGTGCGCTCGGCCTTATGCATGGTAGTGTCGCTGACGCCGAGGCGTCGGGCCGCTTCGCGCGTGGAGGATGTCAGTTCAGCCATGGCGGCGACCTCCCGCCGCGCGTTGGTAGGGGTTCAGGAAATGATCAGCCTATCAACGCCTTGAGCTTCGCGCGTACTTCGGCGAGTTCCGATGCTGAAACGCGACCCTTCCGCGTGGCGCGGCGCGCTTGCCAATCCATGCTCTTGACCTGATCTGCCAGTACCACGCTCGCGGGATTTCCCTCGATAGTGACTTCGAAAGGATAGCCCTTGATGCGCGTTGTCAGCGGGCAGCACACCATCAAGCCTGTCTTGCCATTATAGGTCGCCGGGCTGAGTACCAAGGCCGGGCGATGACCAGCCTGTTCGTGGCCAGCCTGTGGATCGAATTCCAACCAGACGATATCGCCAGCTTCCGGAACGTAGCGGCGACCACTCACCAGATTTCGCGCCCCATGGGGCGGCCTGTTTCAACCGCATCGTGTCTATTCTTTTTGGTAATGCCATTGAGCAGCGTATCAAGGTCATAGCTCGGCTCACGAATGGGTGTGATGACGATGCGACCGTCTTCCTCTTTCACTTCGACCGGCTGATCGAGCGAAACCTTCGCTGCAGCCATAACGGCGGCTGGTATGCGCAGCGCAGCGCTATTACCCCATTTCTTGACGAGCACCTTCACGGTGGTAGGTTTCCCTCTAGATTCCGGAGCCTGAATAGCGCTTTGCACCCTTCGGTGTCAACATTGTAGATACGCCGTTAGCCTGTGGCTTGGGCCAGGGCCAACCCGCGCAAACGCTGGAAAGCAGCAAGGGCAGCTTGCCAGTCTGCTTTGTGATCGGCGCCAATGCGCTTGAGAGGAGCGAGCGTCACCTTTCCCCGGCTGTAGTAGTCGCCCTGCATGCACGCGAGCCATCCAGAAAGCCCTTGCGCGGTGAGCGCATCACTCACGCCGATGATTTCCATATCAGTGGGCGGTGTTGCGCGCCCAAGCGACATGTGCCGGCCATCGGCGCCGAGCACGATCCAGCGTTGCTGTACGCCGGCGCTCATCGCGCCGGCCCCGCGTTGCGAATTTGCGTCAGCAATTCGCCGAGCCTACGGCGCCACACACCCGCACCCTCGATGCAATAGGCCGGGCCGTATTTGCCAGTGCCGCCCTTCCGCGCTGCGCCGAGCCAATGTGCGTGGCTCAGCCGGGCGTGTTCAGCGAGACCCTTGAGTTTTGCGGTTTCCATCTGCTGCATCTTCAATCTCCGTCCTACGGGGCGGCATGCCCTTCGCGTGACGGACGCTTCGCGCTGTGCTTCGCGTGAGCCAAGGCAATAAAGCGCCAGGGATCGCGATGATCCCTGGGCTTGGCAATCATTCATGCCGCTGTGGCTGCGCCGCGTCACTCGGCAACGCGGTAGACGGTGTAGGACCCTTTGGCGCCCTGCTTGTTCGGGCCGACTTGGCGAATGCGCTCGGCGATCTCCACCGTGATGCCCTGGCGCTTTTTCAGCCCGGCGAAAAACCCGCGCACCGTGTGTTGCGCCCAGCCTGTCGCCTCGGCGATTTGCGCCACCGTCGCGCCCTCAGGGCGGCGGAGCATCGCCAGCACCACTTCCTGCTTCGTGCCCTCGCGCGGCTTGCGTGGCGCGCCCGTGGCGCGTGTGCCGCGCCGTGAGAGCGCGTTGCGCAGCATGTCCATCGCGCGCGTGATGGGGTCTTTGTCAGCATTCGGCGGAGGCGTTTCCTCCCAGGCTGCGAGCAAGCGCTCGGCTGCCTCGCGCAGGTTCACACTTCCCATATTGGGCGCATCTGGCGCGGGCTCGGCGGAAGGTTGCTCCTCGGCCTGCGGTGTCTTTTCCTCGCCGCCCTGCGGCGCCGTGTCGCGCGCGACGCGCCCTTCATTCGGGTCAATGCCAATGGCGCGTAGCCCCTCATCCGTCACCTGGATCAGGATCGGCGTGCCATCCCCATCCTTGCGCCACACCATCGCCAATTGATCGCGCGGTGCAGCAACCTCAATCAGCAGGCGGCTTTTGATCAGGCTGTTCACCACCGCGCGGCAGGCAGCGACTGGCAAATGCTTCGGCGCAATCGCCAGCAATTGCGGGTGCTGCGCGCCGTGGCTCAATACAATCCGCTGCGTATCAGAAAGCTTCATCGTCTTCGTCTCCGGTTGCGGGCGCCGACCATCGGCCCCTACTGCCGGGAGCCCCGCGGGCGGACCCTGCGGGGCAGTGCGGCGCCGCCTTGCGGCGGGCGTCGCTTTAATCCTGCGCTTCGGCGGCGATGCCCTCGTTGATCACGAAGCCCGTCAGGTAGGGCAGGCCGGCGGGGATGCCCGTCTCGCGGCTGGTGCGCTGCGTGATGCGCCAGCCCATCCATTCCGCAGTGGTCTTCGCAATCGCGTCCGCGAGGCTCGCGCCGTAATGCATCTGGCCATTCACCCCATCCGCGAAGTGGCGCCCGTAGCGGCTGTCGAGAAAGGCGCGGACCGAGGCGGGATCCGTGCTGGTCGCGTTGTGGATTGCGGTGAAGGCGATCGGCCAGGCTGGCGCGGCGTGTTCGCGCATGGTGCCCCAGAAACCCCAGTCTTGGTTTTCGGTGGGAAGGATCATGCTCATCTGTTTGTCTCCGTCATCGGCGGGGAAAATCCCCTGCGCGTGACAGACCATTCGCGCTGTGATGGGGGCTGAGCCAAGCGAAATAGAGCGTTATTTCATTGCTATGTTCGGCAGGGTTTGATCATGATGTGAGGGCCAAATGGCAGCACCATTCGGCCCTCGCTTTGCCTTATCGGCTGCGCTTTTTGCTGCGCTTCGCGGCGGCTTGCCCGGCTGCGTAGGCTTCCGCGAGCGAATTGCGGATGGACCAGACGGCGACATCGTGGAAATCGAGCGCATCGCGGTTTCTGGTTTCCAGCGTTTCAACCGATGGCATGTGCCGCTTGGCGATTTCCAGGAAAAGCTGGTCGGTTGAAGGTGTGTCGTTCATCTTGGTCTCCTTGCTGTGGCGCTGGGGCAATTCCCTGCGCCTGAGGGACCATTCGCGCTGTAGCGGGGGACGAGCCAAGCGAGATTGAGCGTAATTTCGTTGCTATGATTCGGTCTGATTGGTTGTAATCAAACGGGTGCCAAGGTCACCAATAAAAACTTGCCAAAATTTGCCATACCAGCCATACTTGCTGCATGAGCACCATGAACATATCCCTTCCCGAAACGCTTAAAGCCTTCGTTGACGATCAGGTCACTGAGGGCGGCTACAGCACGAGCAGCGAATATGTCCGCGAGTTGATCCGCCGGGATCAGGACCGCCAGCAACTCAAAGGGCTATTGCTGCAGGGGGCCAAATCAAAGCAAGGCGCTGTGGCAGACGCCGCCTATTTTGACGGGCTCCGTCAGAAGCTGAAGCAACGCAAAAAAGCGTGACCATCAAGCCGGTCATCCTGCGTATCCTTGCTGAGCAGGATCTTCAGCAGGCAAGCCTTCATTACCAGTCTGAGGGTGGCGAAGCGCTGGCCCTGGATTTCATCGAGGAGGCTGAGCAGGCTTTTCGCCGCATCGGCCGCAATCCCGCGATCGGCTCACCGCGGTATGCCTACGAGCTTAGCCTGGAGGGGCTAAGGGTTTGGCCTCTTCGGCGCTTTCCCTATCTGATTTTCTATATTGAACAGCCCGATGCGCTTGATGTTTGGCGCGTTTTACATGGCCAGCGCGACATCCCGTCCTGGATGCAGTCTTCGGAATAATCACGCAGCTCTGCGTAGTGCCGAGACATCAGCAAAGGTGCGGTCCTCACAATCAAGCACCGCCGCTTGGCCCGTTTCCTCCTGCCAGCGCTGCACAATCACATCGCAATAGGCGGGATCAATCTCCAGCAGTACCGCGCGGCGCCCGGTACGCTGCGCCGCAATCATCGTGGTCCCCGAACCGCCAAAGCAATCCAGCACCGTATCGCGCGGCTTGCTGCTATTGCGGATGGCACGCTCGACCAGCGCCACCGGCTTCATGGTCGGGTGCAGATCGTTTCTGGCCGGCTTGTCGAAATGCCAGACATTTCCCTGGTCGCGCGCGCCGCACCAGTAATGCTGCGCGCCGGCCTTCCAGCCATAGAGCATCGCTTCGAATTGCTGATGGTAATCTGCGCGGCCCAGCGCAAAAGTATTCTTGGCCCAGATGATGGTGCTGGACCATTTGCCGCCCGCTTCCTGCCAGGCGCGATGCAGCGTCGGCCACTCGGAAGACGACATGCAAACATAGCTGGCGCCCTTAGTGACAGAGAGAAGGTTTGTCAGTGCCGGGCGCAGGAAATCCAGAAAACCCTTGCCCAGCGCGTCATTCGCGATGGTCATCTTGGCCGCCGTGCCGCCTTCGTAAGCAACATTATAGGGCGGATCTAGAAAGGCCATATCCGCCAGGTGGCCGGCGCCAAGCGCACGCTGCACATCGGCAAGCTTGGTCGCATCACCGCAAAGCAGCCGATGCTCACCACAACGCCAGAGATCACCTTCGCGCGTGATGGGATTGACTGGCAGCGGCGGCGCTTCGTCAGCGTCTTCGCCATCAAGGCCGGCATCGGCGGCGGCCAGCAGCCGGTCCAGCTCCATGCCGGAGAAGCCAAGTACGTCCAAATCCACCGCTGCATCATCACGGATGCGCGCGATCTCCGCTGCCAGCAGTGCCTCGTCCCAGCCGGAATTGAGCGCGATCTGATTATCAGCAAGCCGCAGCGCACGCGCCTGGGGTTCGGTGAGATGCGCCAGCCGAATGGCCGGGACGCTCGCCATGCCGAGCCGCTTGGCCGCCATGATGCGACCATGACCTGCGACCAATACCCCAGCGCCATCCACCAGCACCGGGTTCACAAAGCCGAACTCGGCGATCGAGGCAGCAATCTGCGCCACCTGCGCCGGCGAATGCGTGCGCGCATTTTCGGCATAGGGCACCAGCGCTGAGACTGGCAGCGAGACAACGGCAAGGTCAGGCTGCATCGGAAACTGCCCCTTCGCGCGCTGCTGCCAACGCATCGTAATCGCGCCCATCGCCCGCAAGCGTCACCGGCTGATCCGGATACAGCATCCGCCAGCGCGCAATCGCCAAATCCACATAAGCGGGCGCGAGTTCCACGCCTCGCACAACGCGGCCCGTGCGTTCGCCGGCAATCAGCGTTGTGCCGCTGCCCGCAAAGGGCTCAAACACCGCCTCGCCAGGATTAGTGTAGGCACGCATCAGAAAATCAGGCAGCGCGACGGGGAACACCGCCGGATGTTCCGTCTCGATCCCGCGTCCCTTGTGGCGCGTGATGCGCAGCACCGCGTCGGGGATGCGCATGTCCTGCACGGGTTGGCCGATGTGTGTGTACGCCTTCACCTCGCCATCCGCGGCGCGCAGCCCGCTGCCCTTGTTCGGCGTGCCGGCCCATTTGCAGGGGATGATCTTATTCGCCTGCCGCGCCGAACGGTTGAAGTGAAACACCAACTCGAAGGCCGGCGCTAAACGTCCATTCCAATCCCCCGGCAATCCCGGCCCTTGGTCCCAGGTATAGAGGCCAAAGCGGCGCCAGCCACGTGCGCGCATCCATTCCAGCCAGCCTTCCCAATAGGGCTGCCATTCATTCTCGCGATGGATCAGGCCGAGATTGATCAGCGCCTGGCCGTCCGGGCGCAGTGCCGCGTCCAGATGCTGAAACACGCCCTGCATCAGCGCATCCCAATCCGTCACACCGCCGGTGGTGTAGGCGCGTTGGTTCCCATAGGGTGGCGATGTGAACAGCATAGCGGCACGATCGCTTTCCATCACGCGCGCGACCGCCGCCGCGTCGGTGCTATCGCCGCACAGCAGCCGATGCGCGCCCAGCAGCCACAAATCACCGGGACGCGAGACCGCCTGGCGCGGTGCCTCAGGCTCGGCATCGGCGGGATCGTCGGCATCATCGCCAATCGCGGGCGCGGCAGGGTTCTCGGCAGTGTCTGCGGGCAGGGCCTCGGGCGCGTCGCCGTTGGACACGGCATCTCCAGCCGCCGCGAGGATGCCCGCAAGTTCATCCGCCGAGAAACCAAGCGCCGCGAGGTCAATCTCCGCCGCCTGGACGCTCGCCAGCGCATCGCGCAGCAGCGCCTGGTCCCAGGTGGCGTTCTCTGCGATGCGATTATCCGCAAGCCGCAGCGCTTCCTTTTGCGCGGGCGCCAAATGCTTCAGCACAATCACCGGCACCTTGGCGATGCCGAGCGCTTCTGCCGCTGCCAATCGGCCATGACCCGCGATCAGCACTCCATCCTCGTCCACCAGCAACGGATTGGTGAAGCCGAAGGCCTGCATGCTTGCCATGATCTGCGCGAGCTGCGCCGCGTCATGCACGCGCGCATTGCCTGCGTGCGGGCGCAGTGAGGCGATCGCGCGGAGTTGGATCCGCTCGGCCATCCAGGGAAGCGTCATGGGGGATATCCGGGAAGGGTTGGGCGGGGATGCGCGGCGCTATGCGCTGAGGTTTGTACTAAGCTGCTGAAATCACGTGGAAAGGATATGAACCAGGAGACGTAAAATTCATGCAACCGTGATTGACCTTAGGGTCTACGGTCTGAGAAACATTCCAATTCAAGCGGAGAGAGACCGATGCTGCACCGTGCGCTTTTCCTATGCCTGTTCTTGGCCCTACCGGTTTCAGGGTTTGCGCAGGACGCTTTTCGTTTTGTCGCGTTCGGTGACATGCCCTATTGCACGCCAAGCCGGCCCGAAGCTTGCGCTGAGGAAGAAGCCCGTGTGGCGCGCTTGATGCGCGACATCAATACAGCGACGCCAGCTTTTTCCGTCTTTGTCGGCGACACCAAAGGCGGCAGTGAAATCTGCAGTGACGAACGGGTATTGCGTGCCTTTTCCTGGATGTCGCTGGCGCGCCATCCCTTGATTTACACGCCGGGCGACAATGAGTGGACGGATTGCTGGCAGACGCGTGCCGGACGCTTCGACCCTTTAGAACGGCTTGCGTTGCTTCGGGCGCGGTTCTTCCGCGACCACCGTAGCCTCGGTAGTGAAAACCTGATCTTGACGAGGCAGGCCGACATCGATCCTGATTTCCGACTTTATGTCGAGAATGCGCGTTGGACGAGGGAAGGTATTGTGTTTGCCACTCTGCATGTGACCGGGAGCAACAATAACCGTCCTACAGAAGCCGGAGAAAGACCAACGTCAAACCCTCCAGCCGGCGCGCTCGAGGAATTCCAGGCACGCGACGCGGCCAATCGTGCCTGGCTGCGTGCAAGCTTCGCCGAGGCGCAGAGGATTTCGGCGAGAGCAGTTGTGCTGATGCAGCAGGCGGACATGTATTACGCCGAACGATGTGGGCGCGGGCAGAGGTCCGGTTTTCTGGCCATGCGTGAGGCGTTGGAGGAGCAGGCGCTAGCCTTCGGTAAACCCGTCCTGTTGATCCATGGCGACAGCCACGTATTTCTTCGGGAGCCTCATGGCCCTGCTATCCCAAATCTGACACGGCTGATGGTGCCCGGTGCGCAAGACGTCCGGGCGGTGCTTATTGAGGTTGGCAATGGGCCTGAGGTTCCTTGGCGCTTCGAGGCCATTGGCCCAGTTGACCGCGTGGCGACCAATCCCTGCTGAGGTGCAAACCTGAAGGGGTGAGGTTTGCACCTAAGTCATTGAATTCACGCGGCTATGGTGCAAACTGCAACCCATATTTTTATTCTGACGCTAGAGGGGTCGGGCGCTTCCGCCCCCCGCATACAAAATCGCCAGGAAGGAACCATGAGGTTGAAAGCGAAGAAGCCCAACGTCCCTTCGCATCTGGCATGGCAAAGGCCATGAAATTGTATTGAATAAAGGGAGAATTTATTGGCACGCGCCATGATTTGTTGCACAGTAACGAAACACATAAAGACTTCTCTTTGGAGAATTCATGTCAGCGAAAGCAAAAGGAAGAAGCTCAACAAGCCATCGTGCCGCACGCAGCAAAAAGGATACAGCCTCAGTCGTTATCAAATTTCGCGTTCTGCCCAGTGATCGTGCCCTGATTGATGAGGCTGCCCTGCTTGCCGGGAAATCTCGCTCTGAGTTTGTCCGTGCGGCATCTTTGGATGCGGCGACAGATGTGATTTTCGATTGCAGGTTTCTGCGCCTCACGCCCGAAGCATTCTCTCGCTTTGTCGAGGCGCTTGATGCGCCGCCGAACGCTAATGAAACGCTACGCAAGCTGCTCAACAAAGCACCACCCTGGCAATGAGGGCGTTACCACGGGCGTTTGGCATAACTTATGATTTCAATTGACCGAGCGTCCCTGGTTGGGGCTCCGAGAACGCCGCCCGGTTGCGCTAGCCCCCAGTAGACGTCATAGCTTTCGTATAGCCAAGGAAGTTCCCATGTCGGCGCTTAAGCTCACCTCTATCGGCAATTCGGTCGGCTTGATCCTGCCCAAGGCGCTGCTGGCCAAGCTCGGTGTCGGTAAGGGCGATACCCTGTTTGTAGTGGAGACTGATGAGGGCATTCGCCTGACCACCACTGTCCCGGAATTCCAGAAGCAGATGGCCGTGGCGAGGCGGGTCATGAAGAAACGTCGCGCCGTCCTGCACGAACTTGCAAAATGAAAGTCTCGTCGATGCGCGCAATTCGTCGCATGAAAGGTTTATACGCAATCCAGATTCTGGTGGGGAGTTCCAGATTGTAGCGTTTCTCAATTTTAGTCTCGCCAATCTTTTGAAAAACGAATCTCACGTCATTGAAGCGCCCATCACTTTACCCGAAAGATACGCGTGGAGGTCGAGATCTCCCGCACCAAATCCACTCTCTCTCCATTCCAATGGTAATCCAAGTGCCGTCCCTGGATAACGTTGGAGGCAAGGTTCGGATGGAAAAGCGCGGCGCACTCACCGCCAGGGTCACGAACACTTGGATAAACAATTCCGTCCGTTCCCGAATTTCTAAGCAATGCAGATAAATTTTGCGGCTTTGTATAATCACTGGGGGACAGGAACATTGAAAAATCGGACTTTTCCCCGCGTAGATCACGCAGCATACCGTCAACATCAATCAGCAATTCGCGGAACTGTGAGGTCCAGCCTGGCATCTGATTAGTGGTCGTCATGAAAACTTCATGGTGATGGATCGTCTCAGCAAGGGCCGTTTCGAAGCTGCGACCAAGGTAAAGAACGCCAAACTGCCCGTCGCTGAAGCGACTAGGCCGTTCTGAGCTGACATGGGTAAAAGGCGCCATGAGGTAAGAAGCGCCTGGGCCTGAAACACGCCTATCGGGTGGCACGAGATCCAGTTTGCCAATGGTTTCAGCAAGCCTTGGATTGGTCTTCATCTCCGCCGCAATCAGCAGCGGCCAGTCCTCTGGATCGGCAACATCTTCGAATAAATCAATCGGGGGATGCAAGGTCCTGACGATTCGTCTCGCAGGTCGCCAACTTACCAGATTGATTGGTATATCGTCTGGGTCAATCACCAGCCACCACGTTCAGCATCCAGATAGTGCCGCACGCGTGTGAGGTCACTGAGTTCTCCGCCGAGCATTACCTCCAGGGCGGATCGGCCTGCAAATATGCTGTTTGGCGCCTTAATCCAATCGTAGCCACGCTGTGCTTCCCTAAAGACGATACGCAGCGACTTATGAATCCCCATCAGGTAAGACAATCGTGCCTTGCCATCACGGCCAAGCCTTCCAGGCGCACGATCCGCCTTCCATCTGGCGAATGTACGCGGCGGAACGTCCAACAAAATCGCCGCCTGATCGTCCGTCACGCCCCATTGCCGGAAAAGGTTAAGGGCGGCACGAAACATCGCCCCAGCCTCATCATCAGAGATGGGAGAGGGGGAAAAACCCAGGGGGGTAGTCGTGACCTGCGTCAGCGTCGGCATGGTGCCTCCTTCTGGCGTTCATATCCGAATTGGGAGCCAAATGGCAAGAAAATTCCTATGCTTCACGTTGATGACCCTACGCCAGCCCGCTCCCCCACCAACCCATAATACCCCGCAAGCACCCCAAGTGCCGACACCAAAACCCCCTGGCCTTGCGCGTGCCCAATCGCCTTGCCGCCCCAGCCTGACTGTCGCGCCCATTCCGTAATGGATTGCTCGAGGCCCACCACATGCCACACGCAAGCCCCTCCAGGGCTGGCAGCGCCACCCAGCGCCTCAAGCGCTCCTGCCACGCGCTTGCGGGCCTGGAATTGCTGCTCGGTCAGCGTATCGCCACCGCCGCCCGGCATGCGGATCATCGGCATGGCGCGCAGCGTGTCCAGCGCGGCCGCTCGAAAATGCCGGCGGAATGACGCGCCCGCATCATACATCTCGCGCGTGATGGTGCCGTTGTTCAGCATCACGGCGAGTGTATCAATCGCATAACGATGCTGCACTGGCCTGCCGGTTTCGGGATCTGCTTCACGAACCGGCGCGGTGAAATCACCATGCTGCAGCCGCCATTTGGACGGGCGGGACAAATCCTCACGCGGCATGCCCCGTTTGGTCTTGCGCTTATTGGCCATGGGAACCTCCAGCCTTGCGCGCGCCCCAGCGCCGCGTGGCTTCGTTGATGATCGCCTGACGCAGCCAGGGATCGGTGATGTCGAGAACGGAAAGCGCCGCCACACCATGCCGGTGCCAGGCGGCGGCACGCATGCGCTCCATCTCCCCGTCATGGGTCGCGCTGCGCGTGCCACGATCAAGCGATGACCGCGGCGACAAGGGCGGGCCAAGGTGTCTCATGGCGTAGCCCTTGTCGTGATCGGCGTATGCGCGTGGCTGTCGCAAAACCCATGGCCAAAGGGAATTTCATCGCCGAGCTTCCAGTCGAATTCCGAGCCTCGTGGTGTCAGCCGCAGCGCCGTGATTTGCGCGCCAGGAAAATGCGCATGGCTGGCTTCCACCCAGCGATAGGCATCCCAGGCGGTAAGCACGCGGCCAACCTCGTCCAGCGTCCAGATATCGCGCTCCCGCCCGTCTCCGGCCAGTGCATGGGCTTCGGGCAGGCTGCGCACAATGCCGAGCACGCGGCCATTGGGCATGCGCGTTTCCCAGACTTCTGTCGCCAGGATCTGATGGCCGGCTGCGATGGCGGCTTGCTCCAACGCGGCCCAGGCGCGGCGCATCGCCTCCGAATGGGCGCGCACCGCGTCCAGATCCTGCGCCGCATAGGCCGCCTGCCACTTGGCCCATTGGCGGTCAAAGCGCTCACGCAGCCCATCACCCACCAGCAGGCGCAGCCGCCCGACACCCCATTTCCGTTCCAGCGCATCGGTGACCAGATCAACCGATTGCACGAGGCCCTGGATGGCCATGGCCGTGCCGCTGGTATCTTGCTGGCCCGGATTCATGCCGCGGCCCTTGTGGGGATTTGCGCCACTGCTGCGCCACTGGAAATGCTGTGGCGGCCCAAAACAGGGGTTCTTGGCTGCGCCGCTGCCCCACCGGTCCGGTTTGCGCCACTGCGCCACTGCCCCATGTCCCCTAAGGGACATGAGGGCGTGGGCCTTGCCAGTGGCGCAGAGGCGCAATCCTTCCCGGCCACCGGTTGCTGCGCCACTGCGCCAGTGATTTGCCAGTGGCGCAGGCCAGTGGCGCAAGACTGAACGCGGCTCATGCTTCCGCTCCGACAGGTATCTTGACCCGACGTTTCGGGTCGCGATGTTCGGCGCACCGGCGACGATCGACGCGCACCGGCGCATTCCGACGCGGCGTCAGCAGGTCAAACGGGGCACCGCAATCAGCGCAGTGGCAAAGCCACCGTGTCAGTTCGATTTGGCGCCCATCCTTGGTTTTGTGCGGGCGTATTTCCACACACTCAAATCGCTGGTGCTGCACAAGGGCGATACTGCCAAGCACTGGGCGGCCTGGCAGGGTCAATCGGGTTTTCATGGGTGCTCTCCTTCCTCGGCGTGCAACCGCATGCCGGCGACGACCTGCGGATCATGTTCGAGCCCCTTGCGCGGCTTGCGCTGCTTGGGGCTTGGGTAATCGACGATGCGAAGGGCCTTGCTCGCGAAATAGGCGGCGAGCATCGCGCGCGCCTGTTCCTCGCTGCATCCGGTGGTGGCCATGATCAGCTCACCACCCCAGCGCCCAAAATCCTGTTTGCGTGCGGACCAACGTTCCCCATCATCCCTGGGGCTGCCGAGCTGCTCGACCAGATCGGCGGAGTCATTCATGGACAATTCGCAAAACACCGAGGCCGGGCGCCAACGCGCGATGGCCTGCACATGATCGCCATTCGGCAGCGCGATTGATCGAAGCTGCAGCCAGGTGGCATCGAGCGGCCGCGGTGCCAGATTGAGCTTGGCGTTATCGGCGCGGACATAGAACCAGCGTTCTTCTTCGGGGACGCCAAAGCGCTTGGCTTCACCATCATCCATGCTGCGCAGCGCTACAGCCGCGCGCGCTGCATCAACCAGCGCCGAGGCACCGCGGAACGCATCTGCATCGCCCGCCACGCCGCCCTTGCGGAAATGATGCACCAGCAGGATGGCGCAGCCCGCCGCATCGGCAACGCGCGACCAAAGCGTTGCCGCGAAATCCACCTGCTCGTTGCGGTTTTCCTCAAGCCGATGCGATTTGACGAAAGGGTCAACAATCAGCAGCCGCACTTCGCGCCGGATCAATTCGGCAATCAGCGCATCGGCGATCGGCGTTGCAACCGTGCTGCCATCCGGCAGGCGCACGGCCATGATCAATGGCTGGTCCCGCCCGCTATCGAGGTAAAGCCGCCCCGTCATGGCTGCAGGGCGAATGCCATGCGCAATCAGCGCGGCCTGAACTCGGCGCAGCAGTTCCTCGCGCGGGTCTTCCAAATTGTAGATCCAGACCGCGCCGGTGCTATGCACTGGCTCCTCGACCAAAGGGCGACCAAGCGCGACGGCAAGCCCGACGGCAATGGCATAGGCGGTCTTGCCGGTGCCGCCCGGCGCGCCAAGCACAGAGACAAAGCGCCGGATCAGAAAATGGCCATAGACCCATTCGCGCGGCGGCAGCTTGGCAAGCTGGTCAGGCTCGAAGGGGGTGGCAATCAGGCTGGGCGCAGTCTCCGCCGCGATGGCGCCTACGGGTGCGCTACGCGCGGCCAGGGGCGGGTTGGGCAGGTTGGACTCCCAATCCTCCCCGGCAGGCGGTGCAACGCCAACACGCCCGGCCGCACTGGCGTTTCCAGCGATCAGCGATGGCTTGACCCAGAGCGGATTGGCCATTCGCGCCAGATGATACAAGGACGCATAGCCAATCCGGTCGGGTGGGCTGCGAAACCAATGCTGCCAGCGTTCCAGGCAGGCCACTTCCTGGTGCTTGTTGGATTTCGCCGACCAGGCAAGCCAGGCAGCAAGGCCCTCCTCACTGGCCGATGACGCACGCCAGACCGCCATGCCGATCTTTGACCATTCATCCCAGGGCAGATCGGCATTCGGTATTTGCGCCAGTGCCGCGACGATATCCGCAGCCGCAGCCCGGCTATCGGGATTGGCGCGCGGCGGCGCTTGGTCGGGCAATGTCTGCGCATCGGGCCGCGCCAGCAGCAGCAATTCCGTCGCAATATCAGCGATGGGGCGCAAGGCATCGGGCGTTTGAGGCAATTGGCGACCGGAGACAGTGACGAAACGCGGGCAGCGATGGAAAATCTCGACACTGCCGCCCTCCGGCATGGCAATGCGCCGATGCACCGGCGCGCGCAGCCCATCATTGCTGCCAATGATCCGAAGCCCGCGCCCGGATGGCGTGATTTCCGTATAGCTATCAGCTTCCTCAACAAGGCGTAGCGCCCAATCGGCGAGTATGCCCGTGGCCGGGTCGCGGCAATGATCGAGATCGAGAAAGACATGCGTCGCATCATCGCGCAGCACATATCCGGCGCCATCGGCCTCGGCGGCGGCGACAGCACCCATGGCAGCCGCAAAACTATCCCAGGACGCAGGATCCTGGGTTGAGGCATGGCGCCAGGGATCGCTGGCGCGAAACAGCGGCTTGTCGGGCTTGGCGCCGGGGCTGGTTTCCGTCCAGCGCCAAATCACCCAATGATTGGCGGCGGTGAGGGCTTGCAGCGCCATGGGCAACGGGCAGATCAACCCATCGCCCATGGACGCAACCTGCTCCACCGCCGACATGCTTCAGAATTCCGTATCGTGCGTCGCCAACTCCGGGGCCGGCGCCGCAACCGGCGCTGGCACATGGCGCGCGGGCGCGGGCGCTATCGGCGCGGTAGCGCGTGGCGCGACGCTGGCTGGTGCTGCGATGCTCGGCAAAGCGCCCATCGGCATGTCATCTGGTCGCGGCAGCCATTTCTCGATCTGAAAAATCGGTGCGTAATTGGTTGTCTGCCCTTGCGGCGCTTTGCTCACAACGGGTGTCGTGCCGGCCAGCATCACCAGGGGGACCAGACGCTGGCCTGATTCTGGTGCTGCTTCATATTGGTTGTGCAAGGCATCCATGGCCGCGATCACCACGCGCGCGGTGGCAGTAAATTCACGCAAGCCGCCGAGCAGCTTCGGCGCATAGACACGAAGGCGAAAACCCTGGCGATGCTCCTTGGAAGGTTGCTGCGGCATGGGTTCGCCAAAGCGCACCATGTGAAAATCCGGCGCGCCACCCGTGAAGGATATCCAGCCCACTTCAATCTGGGCCAGATCCATCAGCATGAGCGGCGCTGGCGAGGTGATATCCGTGTTTTTGGATTCCCACTTGCCATCAGGCTTTTGTTCGCGGTCGTGGCGGAACAGGCGCCCGGCACGCGCATCGTAGCGGATATGCGGAAAGATTTCGGCATTGGTGTTGGTATTGAGTCCGAGGGCCATTGGCCTCTCCTTTCTTGCGGGGGGTGCGCGCCGGTTGCGGCGGGCGCGCAGCGCCGTGGCCGGGTCAGGCGATCAGCCCCCAGGCCAGGAACAACAGCGTCCAGAGGCCAGCCCAATGCAGCGTGGCCAGGATCAATTCGGGCGAGAGCGCAGGCCGCAGCCGCGCGCGTCGGGGTTCAAAAGCCATAGACTTCCTTCCCCAGCGCGCGGGCTTCCGGTGATGACCACCAGAAGGTCTCAAAATCAGGGCAGATGAGTGCCGCGAGTTCTTGTGCATCACGCGATAGGCGGAGAAAGCGTTCCAGCCGGATGGCGATGGCCCGCAGTATCGCAAGCTGTGCCGGCACATCGGGAAGCACATAGACCGCCACTTTCTTTGGCGTGGCATAGCAAAAGCGCATTTCCCGATTGGTGCCGGCCACATAGACAGCGCCCTGGCGCGCATGGGGCGCGCTGATGTCACTGGCCAGCCGGAATTGCGTCTTGAGATCCAGCACAATGCCATGCGCGTCCCAGACGAAATCCTGATAACCGATGACAGGAACGGGGATATCATCCAGGCGAATTTCCACCCGATGCTGATGCTGGCCCTCAGGCGGGCTGGTCGGCACCCCATATTGGCGCAGCTCCGCCAGCGCCAATTCGACAATGGCTGGGATCGCCTCGCGTTCCTTGGCGCGATTGGGATCGGCGGAAAGCGCCGACAGCCGATCAAATTCCGCGAGCGCTGCCGCCTGGCATTCCGCCACGGGCAAGGCCGGATCGAAAAGGCCGAGCGACACGCCATGTTCGGCCGCCGTGCCGCGATACGCTGCCGCGCCAACCGGTGCACGCCGACGCAACAGTTTTTCCACCACCCAAAGCGCGGGCGCGGCGGCATAGAGATTGAGGCTGGTCGCTGAGAGATGCTCAAGACCATGCAAGGCAAAGCCGTTCATGCCTGCATCTCCCGCTCGGCAGGCGGCAGGCCGCGCCCGAGCAATTCAAGCCAGACATGCAAGGGCACCACCACAAGCGGTGCGGCACGGTCACGCCAGAGAAACAGCGCGTCATGGCTGCCAAGCCAGCGTTCCAGCGTCTTGAAGCCCTCGCCATCGCCGCGCGCCTTGACTTCGGCCACCAGGGGCGGCTCGGCCGTGCCGCGCGCATAGATGTCAATGTCAGCGCCATTGCTGCGATAGTGCGTGGCACCAGATAACGGGACACGTTCCGCCGCGATGCCGCTTTGCTTGTGGATCTCCACCAGCGCGCGTTCACGCCGAAGGCCTTTGTCGCGTGAGGGCTTACCCATGTTGGGGCCCGCCCTTGGCCAGGACCAGTTTCGCCTTGCCCAGATTGGCAGACCGATCAGCAGACGCATCGCTAATGGTGCGGGAGCGACCGATGGAGCCAAGCTCGGTTAGCAGGCGTTCATCCACTGGCTTGCCGGTCATGCGCGCGGCAGCCGCGACGCCGGCCCAATGCCGGGCAGGGATGCCCCGGCGGCGCCAGGCGCGGACCGTGACGGCCTCGACATCGAGCGCGATGGCGAGCTCGGTCGCGCTGCGCCAGAGGTTGATGACTTCCGCGAAATCGCGCGGCATTTGCGGGGTATGGGGGCGCGAAGGGTGCTGGCGCATTGTCTCCTCGGGGGGGCGAGACGGGTTGGGTGGCCAACAGATACATAGAGTCGCGCTACTAAAACAAGACTTGTTGTATATTTTTCTTTCTGCTACATAATGGCGCAGTAAACGCTACAAGATGCAACGCAATGGACACCATCGCAGAACGCCTACGCCGCTTTCGGGAGGCCAAAGGCATTGATTCCGGGGCAGAATTGGCCCGCCTCGCCGGCGTGCCAGAGGCGACTTATCGCGCCTATGAAAGCGGCCGCCGCCCCCTGACGGCGCGTGCTGCGCGCGAGCTTGCCGTGCCGCTTGGCATCTCCTGGCAGCTGCTTTTGTTCGGCAAGGAGCCGACCGAGGGCGGCATTGCTATCAATACGCCCGAGGAAGCCGCGGCGATGCTTGGTCAGCGCGTGCGCCGCAAACCCATGTCGTCCCGCGTGCCGGCTTACACTGGGCCTACCGAGGTCGAGCTGGTGAATATGGCGGGTGACAGCTACGCGCTGCTGCCCGTTTATGATGCTGCCGCCTCTGCAGGGCCTGGCTTGGAAATTGACCGTGCCTCGGTGATCTACCGCATTGCCTTTCGCGAGGATTGGATCCGCAACGTGACGCGCGCCCCGCTGGAGCAGTTGGGCGTCATCACCGTGGATGGGGATTCGATGGAGCCGACGCTGCGTACCGGCGATACAGTGCTGGTGGATTTCGGACAGAACCAGCCGGGCGACAAGGATGGCATTTACGTCATCCGTACCGGGAATGGGCTGCAGGTGAAGCGCTTGCAGGTGGAGCTTGGACGCTCGGCGCGGCTGACGGTACTGTCGGACAACCCAGCCTATCAGCCGCAGCGCAATCTGAGCCCCGAGGATATTCAGGTCATTGGCCGGGTGATTTGGCTGGGGCGGCAGGTCGGATCCTGATTGCTAGCTGCTTGACTTTGTAGCGATACAAACTAGCACTCCCCAAGCCTTCTTGTGCTGCGTATTGTCGCGCTATGCAGCGTGACACATCGACACCCAACCCCCACCTTCCGCCGCACCTCCGCGAGGTCTGCGACATCCTCGCCCGCGGCTTGCTGCGGCTCCGCAGCCGCACTGCCGAGAAAGCTGCTGGCCGTGGAGAGCGGTTGCTACACTTCTCGGCGCCCCAGCGCCTGCATGCGAACCCGACCAAACGGAGAGACGCATGACGCACAAAACCAAATCCAAATCGGCCGCGACGCCAACATTCACCGCCCCCGCCATTCCGACCGCCGATGTGCTTGGCAGGCTCGCCGCGCTCAAGACCGCCGCGATACCCGCCTTGAAGCAGCAATGGCGCGAGCTTTTTGGTGCGGAGCCGCCGCCCTATAATCGGCGCTTTCTGGAAAGCAGGCTCGGCTATCGCATTCAGGAACTGGCCTATGGCGGGTTGAAGCCGGAAACACTGGCGCGGCTTGAAGTGTTGGGCCAGCAATTCGATGGCGGCAAAATTACCATCCGCCGCATGCGTGGCGAAGATAGGCCGATCGCCGGAACGATGCTGATCCGCGAGTATCAGGGTGTCGAGTACGTGGTGACCGTGACGCGCAATGGCTATGAATATGCGGGCCAGCCCTACAAATCGCTCTCGGCCATTGCGCGGGCCATCACCGGCACGCGCTGGAATGGGCGCGTGTTCTTTGGGCTGCGGTCTAGTCGGGGCCTCGCCGCATGAAGCGCGACACGAAGGAGGCCAGCGCGACTTCCGCCGCCACGCGCAAGCTGCGCTGCGCGGTCTATACGCGGAAATCGAGCGAGGAAGGGCTCGACATGGAATTCAACTCCCTCGATGCGCAGCGCGAGGCCTGCGAGGCATTCATCGCAAGCCAGCGCGCCGAGGGATGGGTGCTGGTGCACGACCGCTACGATGATGGTGGTATCTCTGGCGGTACGCTCGAACGCCCAGCGCTCAAGCGCATGATTGCCGATATCGAAGGGGGGCTGATTGATGTGGTGGTCGTCTATAAGATTGACCGCCTGTCACGATCGCTGATTGATTTCACCAAGCTGGTCGAGGTGTTTGATGCGCATAGCGTGACCTTTGTCTCCGTAACGCAATCCTTCAATACCACGACCAGCATGGGACGGCTCACGCTGAACATCTTGCTATCCTTTGCGCAATTCGAACGCGAGGTGATTGGCGAGCGCATTCGGGACAAGGTGGCGGCATCACGCAAGCGGGGCATATGGATGGGTGGCTTTGTGCCGCTCGGCTATGACGTGCGCGACCGGAAGCTGCTGGTGAATGAGGCTGAGGCCGTGTTGGTGCGCCGGATTTTTCAGGGCTTTGCGGAGTTGGAATCCTGCATGAAGCTGGTTCACGCGCTGCGCGCCGAAGGCGCCACCACCAAGCGCGGCAAGCCCCTGAACAAGAACGACGTCTATCGCATTCTGACAAACCGCGTTTTTCTGGGCGAGGCCGTGCACAAGGGCAATTCCTATCCCGGCGAGCATGACGCCATCATCACGCAAGCGCAGTGGGACGCGGTGCAGGCCATTCTGAAGATCAATCCGCGCATCAGGATCAACCGGTCACGGAACACCACCGCGCCATTGTTGCGCGGCTTGATCTTTGACAGCGATGGTAACGCCATGTCGCCGTCCCATAGTCGCGGCCGCAGCGGAAAGCGATATCGCTACTATGTCAGCCAGGCTTTGCTGAAAGGGCCGGTCACAGAAAGGCCCGCAATCGCGCGGCTGCCGGCTGGCCAGATTGAAGCCGCCGTGACCGATCAGGTTCGCGCGCTGCTGCGTCAGCCGGAAATGCTGGTCGGCACCTGGCGGGCGGCACGAGGCATGGCGCCGGAGGTTACGGAGCAGGAGGTGCGGCTGGCGATGGAACGGATCGAGCCCCTGTGGGACGAGCTATTCCCGGCCGAGCGAACCCGCATCGTGCGGCTGCTGGTGGAACGGGTGGATGTCCGGGCTGAGGGGGCTGCGGTTCGGTTGCGGCTGGACGGGCTTGGCGGCTTAGTCCGCGACCTTACCGCCCAGGGGGTGGCAGCATGAGTGAGGCAGCGCAGACCCTGACCGTGGTCATCCCGCTTCAAGTAAAGCTGCGCGGCGGGCGGAAGACCATGATCACGAACGGCGTCATGGCGCTGGAGGGGCGGCAGGACATCACCCTGATCAAGGCCGTGGCCCGGGCGTTTCGGTGGCGGGGGATGCTGGAATCCGGGGCCTTTGCCACCATCAACGAATTGGCGGCGGCGGAGAAGATCAACCCGTCCTATGTCTCGCGGGTGCTGCGGCTGACGTTGCTGGCGCCTGAAGTGGTTGAGGCGATCCTGGACGGGCGGCAGCCGGAGGGGGTGACACTGCCTAAACTGATGGAGCCGTTTCCTGTTGAGTGGGGGCGGCAGCGGTGAGGCGGAATCGCCCTGGGAAACATAGTCGTTCATATCTCGATACCGAAGGCGCTCCTAAATACCTGATTCCCGTAGCAAAACACTTTGTCTTGGCTGTTCCCGCGTGTTAAATTGTCCACACGGAGAGCGCGGAATGAAGCAAGACGGCAAGGCAGCAAGCATAGAGCGCCAGCCAAAACCCAGCCAACCTAGGCGGGCAATGGTTGGCATCAGGATGACGCATGACCGAGAAACCGAGGTGAAGGTTGAAGCAGCCGGGCGAGGCGTTTCAGTGGCCACGTTGTTCGACGAAATCTGGCAAGCCTATGTCAGGGGGAAAGCGAGGTTGACGCAATGACATCCTCTCCCTTTGCTATAACAGGCGCCAGCGTTGCAAACGCGCCCATTTTCCTTGATGCCAACGCTACTACCCGCCCGCTAGCTGGTGTCATTGACATGGTCGCCGTGGTGATGCGGGACAGCTATGCCAATCCATCTAGCGCCCATTGGCTGGGCGATGAAGCGCGGCGCGTATTGGAGGTAGCGCGGGACGACATCACGGCCCTCTTTCCGGGAATGTTTCCAGAGGCGGTGATCTTCACGTCGGGCGGAACAGAGGGAAACAACGCGCTCCTGAACCACATAGGACGAAGTGCTGCAGGGATGACTGTGATTACCACAGCGGTCGAACATCTCTCAGTTTTGCGTCCCGCCCAGACCTTTGCGACTGGGGGCGGTAAATGCGTGGTGTTGCCCGTAACGCCAGACGGCCTGGTATCCCAAGACGCAATGCGGGATGCAGTCCGTGAAGCCCGCGGCGATATTCTGATCAGCGTGCAGTTGGCCAACAGCGAGACAGGCGTGATCCAGCCGATTGGCCAAATGGTCGCCGAGGCAAAGCGCGTGCGCTCGGATATCTTCGTTCACTCGGATGTAGCGCAGGCTATCGGGCGCGTTCCGATCGACCTAGACGCGCTGCAGCTGGATGTCGTGACTTTCTCAGGCCACAAAATTCATGGGCCGCAGGGCATTGGCGCCATGGTCTTCCGGGACCCTAACGAACGAAGGGTAACGCCATTCTTACTTGGCGGGGGACAGGAGCGCGGACTCAGGTCTGGAACTCACAATGTCGCAGGTGCGGCCGGGCTCGGCCTCGCTGTAAGGACCCGGGCTTCGGAGTTTGCTGTCGCTGTGTCCCGGTTGGCGGCAATGCGTGACGCGTTCGAAATGCAGCTCCTCGGGGCAGCGCCTCAGGCATCTGTCAACGGAGTTAGGGCACCTCGAGTAGCGAACACGAGCAGCATCCGTTTCGCTGGCAAAGAAGCCATGGAGCTTGTCGGACGACTGGATGCCAAAGGCATTGCGTGTTCCGTCGGCTCTGCTTGCTCATCCGCCAAACCAGTACCTTCTCATGTGCTTATGGCTATGGGTCTTTCGCAAGCTGAGGCATTCTCAAGTGTCAGGTTTTCTTTTTCTATTTTTAACTCTATGGACGAGGCTACTCGAGCCGCGAATATTGTCGCCGAGACATTGCTGGAAATGAAATGAGCACCGAAACACTGACAAAGGGTCGTTATGAATACGGCCGCCACGAAACTTTCGCGGTGAGGCATGGCTGGCTCGGCAAGGGCTTAAGCAGGATGGATTCTTCGCCCGCAGGATTCAATGCTGATGATACAGCCGTTATTGAGCTGGGTCTCGGCAGCCGAATGGTGAAGTCACTCCGCTATTGGCTCGAGGCAAGCGGTGTGGGCGAACTTCGCTCAGTCGTTGTTGATGGGCGCAAGGCGCGCGAACTTCACACTAGTGCTTTGGGGCTGGTCGTCCAAGCTCGAGACCCGTTCATGGAGTACCCCGCGACTTGGTGGTTTGTGCACCTCAACCTTGCAAGGCGATCCGGCAGCGTTTGGGGCTGGTTTTTCAATGATTTTCGTGAGCGGTTGTTCGAGCGTCCGACCTGTGTCGAAGCCTACCTTAGCCACCTTCGTATCAACGCCGCCAATGAACCCACCTTGTCTGTGGCACAGCGCGATATTGCCTGCCTCTTGGCCACGTATGGCACAGGAGCTGCGAATGATGTTCGCGACCCGGAGGATGGTACCGCGTCGCCGTTGCGTGATTTGGGGCTCGTCCTCCGGCAGGAGGAAACCGGCCGTTTCGAGAAGACGCGTCCACTCGATGAAATCCCGATAGAAGTCTTTCTCGCCTGCGCTGCAGCCCAGTCGGATGCCTTGCGGCTTGAAACTCTGTCTATGGGCGAGCTGCTCGGACGGCGCGGTGGGCCAGGATTGCTGCTCGGCATGACCAGCGAGGCGATTGAAGACCTTTCGGCTCGTGGCGCGAGAGACTTTGGTAACCTTGGTGTAACGCTTGATCTTCTTGGTGCCGAGCGACGCCTCCGCGTGCCGATGATGGGCGGAACGCAGTTCTGGCTCGATCGCCATTTTCAGCGTCTGGGAGGTGGCGGATGAGCGGTCGCGTCATCTTTCGGTCGGTAAACCTCAAGGACGATATCGAGAGTCCGGGCCGGCTCCTGCACTACCAACCGACTAAGCGGTCTGTACCTGTGGTGCGGGCCGTACTGGGTGGCGGTGCGAATATGGTCATTGCAGCCTACGGGAGCGGAAAATCGCTTGCCGCGGGAGTCGGCAGCCTCCTGGTCCTAAACAACAACAAAGCTGCTCTCAACGATCTAGTTATCCGCCTAGCGGCAGTCGACGCGCAGGTCGGTGCTCTAGCCGCGTCGCGTCTTGGTGAAAGAGGCCAAGGGCGCGTGATGGTATTGAGTGGGCACATTCGTGATCTACCAGGCGATCTGTGCGAGGCGCTCGACATTCCGCGAAAGCGAGGAATTGAGGCCGTCTTGGATGCGCTCGATAGCCTGCCTCAAGTTGATCGTGTCGCAATCGTCTGGGACGAGTTCGGACGCCACCTTGAAGGCATCGTCAACGAAGGCCGAGCACGTGAGCTCGATGCTGTACAGCGTCTCGCCGAATGGGCAGTGCGGGCTCGCAAGCCATCGGCTAGCTTCACTCTTCTCTTGCATCAAAACCTTCTGGCCTATGCGTCCGCCCTGAATCAAACCTCTCGAAATGAATGGCGCAAGATCGAGGGGCGCTTCGAACAGATCCGGTTCGTCGAGGACAGCCAGGAACTCTATGAGCTTGCCGCGACCGTGATCTCCGAGACACGGCCTGAGGGCGTCCAGCCCCATCGCGATACGGTACTGCGATCGGTTGCTGAGCGAGTGGTAGATGCGGGTTGGTTCGATGGCCTTAGCGATATGGGTCGGGTCGCAGACCTGCTCGGGCGGGCATATCCCCTCTCGGCGGCCGCGCTGCAGGTCTTGCCGCGCCTAGTAGCTCGGATCGGCCAGAACGAGCGCAGCCTCTTTGCATTCATTGGGACGGCAGACCTCTCGCGACCCATTGGCATGGAAGAGATTTACTCGAATTTCTCAGATGCAATGCGGGCCGACGTTGGCATCGGCGGCTCTCACCGGCGCTGGGTGGAAGCTGAAACGGCCCGGAGCAGGGCGGACGACGGCGTTGAATTGGAGGCGCTCGCTGCGGCATGCCTTCTGCAGCTTGGCATCGATGGGGAACGTCGCAAGCTCACTCGGGGCGTTCTCGAAACGGCAGTCGCAAGCCGCGGAATCCGCCCCGAAGATGCGATTAAGGCAGTTGACTCACTAATAGCGCGAAAGCTTCTCCTGCACCGCCAGTTGAATGATGACGTCTCGATTTGGCACGGCGCTGATCTTGATTTGCCCGCACGGATTCTGGAAGAGCGTGCACGGCGCTTGGAGGGTTTCGACCTCATAGCCTTTCTCGATAAGCACCACCCCGCGCCATTCATTCGCCCAACCCGTCATAATCTCCGCTACGGCACTGCTCGATATCTGCAGGGCCACTACGTGAAGGCATCCGCGATCAACGCTGGGCCTGATCGGCTACCCGAGGCGCAGCCTCATTCAGAGTGGGGGCGCGTATTCTTCGTTCTAGCCGACACTGCAGAAGAGCTGTCGCGCGCACGGCGCAAAGTTGAGGCGGGCTGGCCTGGTTGGTCGCGCGCAATCGTCGCCCTTCCAGAGGAACCCGTATCCATCACTGAAGCCGTTCTAGAGGTAGACGCGCTGCTAGCGCTACAGAGGGACGATAGCCTGCGAGCTGAAGATCCGCTGGTGGGACAGGAAGTGACGGAGCTTCTGGCAGTCGCTCAGCGGCAGCTTTCGGTGATGCTACACCGTCTGACGACAGATCGTCCGGTCACCACTGAATGGTGGCAAGGCGGCGCAAAGGTGGAACTGACCGTGGACCGCCCCGCAGGCATCGCCGCATCCGATCTGCTGGACAAAGAGTACGACGCAACCCCGCGCATCTTCAACGACCAGATGATGCGCAACCGACTATCGAGGCAAATGGAGACGGCTCGCATCCGTGTCCTAACGCGCCTGTTGGAAAAAGGGCATGAGCCGCGGATCGGCTACCGTGACGATCAGCTTTCATCCGCTGAGGGTTCTGTCTTCCGGACGCTTCTCGATGCCACGGGGCTGCATCAATCAGATGGAGAGATCGGTCGGTTTGCGGAGCCTGAGGAAATACCGGACGTCGGGCTAAGGGGCGCTTGGGCATTGGTGCGCGATTTCTTCCAAGTTCCTGGCGAAAAGTCGCTGCGAGACATCGTTGGCCAGCTTGCTGCCCCTCCGATTGGCCTGCCAGGCGGCGTTATCCCGATCCTAGTCGTGGCCGGCCTGAAGGCATTTGGACGAGCGGTCAGTCTATATACAGATGGCGCCTATGTATCTGATCTTCTAGGATTTGCTGCGAGCCGAATGTTCCTTGAACCGGAGAAAACCACGGTTGAAGTTCACCCAACTGATGCGGCGACCCTGAGCTACCTCTCAGAATTCGCCTACATCTTCAGCCACGCTCGTCCGTCCGCTCTGGACGAGCATGTCCGGTTTGCAGGTGATGCACTGGCGGCGTGGCGGAGTAGCCTGTCGGACGGCGTCAAGCGGTCGAGGCGCCATACTGACGACGGCCGCATGCTTCTGCGCGTGATTGGGGAGGCTGTGGATGCGCCGAAATTGCTATTCCGCGACCTCATTACACGGTGCGGGACGCGTTTCCCGCGTGCTGGGCAGTACGCATCCACGCTGAAGATCATCGAGAAGGCTAGGAACGATATTGATCGTTTGATCGATGGCTACGTCCGGGATGCCGTGGAGGTTGTTGGGGAGGTGTTGAGCTTGGAGGCGGGGGACGACCTGGTGGCCGGGGTTCAGGCCTGGGTTGCATGCTTCGATGTTCCCGCCTTCATAGTGCGGGAGGATGTCACCATGATCGACAAAGCCATCCTGCGCACAGCTCGTGACACCATGAATGGGCGATACTCTGCAGAAAGTCTGGCTCGTGCCGTCAGCTCCGTACTTCTTCAACGAGGGGTCGAGCGTTGGGAGGATGGAACGCCAAATCAGATGCGGCGTCTGCTTCGGGAATGCCGGGCAAGGATCGAGGATGCCGCCCTATCAGCACCGATTCCTGATGCCGCGCTGGTCCCCATTATCCATGCACGAATCCGCGATCTTCAGTCTAAGCTGAACACATTGAATGACGTAGCGCCGCCGCTTCAGGTCGCTGCTGGGAGGACGAGATGACTATCATCGCTAAAATGGAGGCAGCAGCCCAAGACCTCGAGGCCCGGCATATCGTTCCGCTATCAGGCGGGAAAGACAGCACTGCCTTGGCCATATTTTTGGCCCAGCACTATGGCCACCTTAAATTCGAATACGTTTTTTCGGATACGGGAGCCGAGCTGCCAGAAACTTATGATTATTTCGAGCGCCTAGAGCACATCCTAGGGTGCAAGGTCACGCGTATCACGGCTCTCGACATGCTTGGCGTGGCCGAGAAGCAAGGACGTAGCCCTTTTGACGTTGCCCTCTATGACCATTTCTCGGGATTTCTGCCGAGCCCGCGTTCACGGTGGTGCACACGGATGCTGAAGATCCATCCCTTCGAAAAGTATATCGGCTCCGACCGCGCTTATTCGTATATTGGGATTCGGGCTGACGAGAATCGTTCTGGATATACGGGGAACGGCAAGCCTGTACTTCTGTCCGAGCAACCGAACATTACCCCTGTCTATCCATTCAAGGACGAAGGTTTGGGGATCGGTGACATCCAACGGTTGCTGGATGACTCCGGCTTGGGGCTTCCCGCCTACTATGAATGGCGATCGCGATCCGGCTGCTACTTCTGCTTCTACCAGCAGGTAGGTGAGTGGCAGGGCCTCAAGGAGCGTCATCCAGGGCTCTACGAGAAGGCCAAGACATATGAGACGGGCAAGAATGGGCGCCGTTACACCTGGGTCGATGGGCGCTCCCTCAACGATGTTGAGAAGATGCCGAGGCGTGCCGTGAAGGCCAAGTCGGACGAGGAGGGCTGCGCCATATGCCACCTCTAGAGGCGAGCCAGGCAGACGGTGCTGCCTAGCAATGAAGTCGGGCGTAATAGGGAAGCGTGTTGGTCGCACGCTCTACCTTGGCGCTATCGCTCTGCAGGAACTCGAATCCGATCAACGTGACAAAGTGAGTCGGGCAGTTGAATTCGCAGGCAGCTCAGTGTGGAATGTATGCAAATTAGAGGGGAATTACGTCTCCCTCCTTCTCTACGAAGACTTCGACGAAGTGGCGTTTCCCGCGCTGATATCCTCGACCCGGGTCGATCTTCGAAGCGGGAGGGTTTCGACCACTGACTATAGTGGCCGGGCCAACCCCCCTATCCTGCATCGGAAAGAGATGCTGCTCGCCCAGGATGATTCGCGACGGCCGGCATTCGCATCCCTGACCAGAATGGCCGAAGAGCACGGATTGTTTTCCGATGCGCATTTGATCGGAACACGTCAGGCCTGGCTCGCCAAAGTTTCCGAGGCAGGTCTGGAGGTAAGGGGACCACGCTTAGTTTCAGCGGGGGCGACACCGCTACAAATTGGCAGGCACAAGACGGCAATCATTCGCCGCGACCTATCCCAGCCCATGCAATTGCTAGTGGCGAACGGCATCGTCGCGACAAGTCGTTCAGTGTTCGACTACGGCTGTGGTCAGGGAGACGACGTCGCCGCCTTGGTAACCAACGGGTTCGAGGCTTTCGGATGGGATCCCCATCACGCCAAAGAAGGCCCTCGGCGACCAGCTGATGTCGTAAACCTAGGTTTCGTTCTGAACGTAATCGAGGACCGTCACGAGCGCGTTGAGACCCTTAAGGTCGCTTGGTCGTTCGTGCGCCACGCGTTGTGCGTCGCCGTTATGACCGCGGGGAAGAGCAGTTTTGCCGGGCTGCGCCCCTATCTCGATGGGCATGTCACTTCCCGCGGTACCTTCCAAAAATATTACGGCCAGCAGGAGCTGAGAGACTTCCTCCAAGATGTTCTCGGCGAAGTACCGGTTGCGCTGGCGCCCGGCATCTTCGCTGTCTTCAAGGACAAGGAGCTCGAGCAGGAAGTCCTTCTGCGACGACGGTCGCGCGCGATCGTCCAGCCGGCCGGGATGCGGGCGCCGATCCGGGAGCGGATAACCGCTTTCAAGCCGAGGCCCGGCGTTGCTGAGAGGGCGAAGGTCGAACTGGAAATTCTCTGGACTGCCATGCTGGAGCGGGGGCGTAGCCTGGATGCCGAAGAGTTTCCTGATGGGCTACTCGGCCGGCTGCTGGCCGCCAGGATCTCGGCCGGCCGCGCCACCCAGTTTTGCCTCTCCGACCTCTTTGATCAGACCGACTTGGTGCTTGCAGCCACAACCAGGCGCGAAGATCTGCTCGTCCACTCTGCGCTTAACCTGTTTCCTGGCGCCGCGCCTTACACGAGCCTTCCAAAGCCAATCCAACGAGATATCAAGTCGTTGTTCGGCAGCCATGCCAGTGCGATGCAGTCGGCGCGGGAGCTCTTGTTTTCTGCTGGGAAGCCAGAAGCAATCCGCGCGGCGGCGGAAGTATCTGGGAAAGGCGGCGCAGGGGCGATGCGAGACGAGCGCACCTTCCGGTTCCAAGCTCAAGCCCTGACCCGCCTTCCAGCGGTGCTGCGAGTGCTTGTCGGTTGTGCTGGCATTCTGAGGGGGGGCGTGGAGGGTGCCGACTTCGTAGACATCAAGCTCGATGTTCCGCGTGTGACCTTCCTGACCTGTGTCGACGCGTCGGCCCGCTTGCCGATTGTTTCCGAGCGAACCCGGGTCGATCTCGGCCGGCTTAGATCAACGACTGAGAAGCCCGAAGGGCTAGTTCTTTACTTAAAGGGGCGATATTTGCCGCTGGATGCCGCCGAACGTGAAAGCCAGCTGAAGTTCGATCGGCAGCTTGTGGCTGCAGGGTTGGTGTCTTCGGAAGGACGGGGACCGCGATTCTCCGAGCTCCAAACCATGCTCATGCGACGCAAAGAGGCACGTAGCGCGAGTCCGCCAAATGATGCGTGAGAGTCCGCACAGTCTGCCGAGTTGCCGACGCGGCCCGCAGCAGGTCCAGTCCACCACGCGCATAAATTTGCGACAGGCGGTGGAGGGCCAGGTCATCTTGGTAGTTCGAGGCCAGCACATGGCGAGTAGCCCCGGGCCCGGTTTGCTGGATCGGCGGCGAGGGCGTCGGCGCCTGGGACTTCAACTGCCTTAAGTGATGTGCGGTCATCGTAGCGAAACTATCTCTGAGTAGTTTGGCGTATCCATTTTGAATCGGTCGCCGGCGAAGTAAATGAGCCAGCGCAGCAGGACCTGGAGCGCGGCCTGCCTTTGCTCGTGGGACGTGTCCGGCAGGAAAGCCCGCAGTAGGTTTGTCAGCGCGCCGAATCGCTGCGGATTCCCGAGTGCGGCCTCAAGAGCCCAGACGGCGGGTGTCTCCAGCAGGCGCGCCCTGACCAGCTCGTCGAATGCGGTCCGACTAAGCGCCGGAGGGATCTGGAGTCGTAGCAGATCTACGAGCGCTGGGTCGTTTGCGCGCGCGGAAGAGAGCCATTCGGCGTCCTGGTAGAGCGGAAATAGGCGATCCGGCGAGCGAAACTGCGGTATCCACGCGCGCGCCGGCATATCCATCCGCGTCGCGTCCGGCTCGTACGCATCGGGATCGGTCTCCGGTGTATTGGGCGCCAACGCATCCGCCGCTAGCTGAATGGCTGCCGCCTCCACCGATGTAGCTCGCCGGCTCCTGCTGCGCAGCTCTGCTTGCAGAAGCGACGCAGTGGCAGGATCGAGGTCGATGCGTGACATCAGTTCGAAGTTCGGAGCTGCAGAGAGGCCAAGGCCGGCGGAAGTGACGTTGGCAGAGCCGACCAGGGCTCGCGTACCGTCGACGAGCACGAGCTTGGCATGCAGCTCATCGATGAGGCCGAGCTTTCCCCCGACCGCCTCTATGTCGCTGAGCGCATCGACGTCACTGACACCTCGGGCGACTTCATCGGGGCGCCATCGAGTGTAGGCCACGAGTTCCACCTCCGCAGGCAGCGGCGCGAGCAGATGCCCGAGCGCGGTCCGCTTGATGAACGGGGAAACCACGAGCACCGAACGGCTCGCCGACGCGACGAGATCTCGCGCAATGGCATGAAGCCCGTGCCAGTGCAGCACGCCCCTACTCTTCGGCCTCGCGCATGAAGTCGCGGGCGATACGGCCCCACTCGCCACGAATGTCCTCGAGCTCGACCTTCTGATCGCCGGAGGCCTCGTCCTCCATGCGTGCCCATGCGGTCAGCAGCAGCTTCAGTCCCTGCAGGGCCGGATTCTCCACTGCCTGCGCGTCCGCGTCCCGGAGAAGGTCGAAAAGGTGGCCGTGCGCCGGATGCTTGGTGTTGATCGTGATGATGATCACGCCGGCCTTCGAGGTCACGTCGAATACGGAGAATCCCGGAAAGTCGGCGTGCCGGAACAGGAACTTGATCTTCCGGCTGACGTAGTCGACCGCTATCTCCCGCGCGACGCTCGGATCTACGCCCTCCTGCTCGATTTCGGCCGTCAGTTCGTCGGTGCGTTCCTCGGGTGAAGCGTTCTCGGCGTTGTCGCTCGATCCGGTCTGACCCAGCTTTTCTTGACGGCGCCGGAGCGCGCGAGTGGCGATGTCCTCAGCCGTGTTCGTCGAGCCGCCACGCTGTCCCTTCTCCTTGCGCTCGCCCTCGCGCATGCGGCCAATCTGCGCGCGCATGGTTTTCAGGAGCGTCTCGATCGTACGGTTGAGTTCGTAGATCGGGAGGCGCGGGTCGTGGTCGTCCTCGAGCTGCCGAGTGTATTCAGCCACGCTCAAACCCTCAGCGGTAGCGTCCTGCTCTAGACTGAGCTTGGTAAACTCGGTCGCGGACTGCTTATTGTTGGTCACGCCGAAGACGGCGTCTAGCGCTGGCTCGAAGCTGATCTCGATGCCCCACCACCGCTCACGGGGCTCCGATGGGATCTCGAAGCTGCGGTTGAGCTCGAGCTCGCGCCGAGCCCTGACGACGGAGATGCCGACGTTCTTCGCTGCGAACTGGCCGATGGCCGACGAGCCGCCGAGGATCCGCGTCTCGGTCTTGCAGATCGATGCCGTGACGGTGATCGGGTGCCGCCCTCCACCATAGCCGATCTCAATGATCTGCGGATCCCCGAATGGCTCGAAGGCCGGCTCCGCATCATACGGGGTGGGTGCTGCGGTGCCGCTCATCAGCATCAGCGGATCCGTCGGTCGCACGAAGCGATCTACGTGGTTGTTGCGGAGCGATCCCACGGCTTCATACGCCGCAAGGCGGATCGTCGCATCGCCGGAGTCGATGAAGTAGCGGTAGATTCGGCCGATGATGAGTTCGGCGTTCCTCAGCAGCGCGGTGCTCTGCTTGTATCGCATGAGGTCTAGGTCGGACCAGACGACGAGCGTCCCACTGTCCTCGATCTCGGTCGAGATGAGGTCTAACCATTCCGGAGGCAGCGTCGACGCCGTAGGTTCCGGCACCTCCTGCATTGTCTGGGCCTCGACCTCATCGATGTCGAGATGCGTATGCCAGGTACGTCCGTTCTGCCAGGTCCACACGTCCACGCGCCTGCACTGCGAGATCGAGGAGTTCGGTAGGCCCATGCCGAACTTGCCGATACCCTTCTGGTTCGCTGGATCCCTATGCGTGCCTACGCCGAACTGCAGCGCACGCCTCAGCGTGTCGCGATCCATCCCCGATGCATTGTCGTAGACTGCCACACGGTCGAGACGGCGCCTCCCTCCGGCTTGGCTCCCGGTCTTATCAATGCAAATCACCTCGACGGCGACACGACGATCGGTTCCCTCGCCGGCTTGGATTGAGTTGTCGATCAGCTCGGCGAGAGCGTAGGAGGCGTCCTTGTAGCCCGAGCTCCGCATTGCGTCGATCGAGAGGTGCTGTGGGATGATCGCGTAGGTCAACTAGTCGGTTCCTCTTTCCAAATGTCGTTCCAGAATTCGAATCCCTCGACCAAGCTGCGGAAGCCCGGCACCCGTTCCACCACCGTGACAATGCGGCAGTGGTCGTTGCCACCGGCTTTCGGCCCGCGTGCCGCGCGGCCGATCATTTGGCTGTAGAGCGCCACCGACGTGGTCGGCCTGGTGATGAATGCCACGTTGGTCCTGGGAGCGTCAAACCCGGTTGTGAGGACGCCGTAGTTGCACAACACAGAGATTTCGTCCGTGTCCTTGTAGCGCTGGATGATCTGCCGGCGGCGGTCGGACGGCGTTCCAGAGGTGACCGCTGCGGCCGAGACACCCTTCAGCTTCAGCACGCTCGCGATCAGGCCAGCGTGCTCCACCGACAGCGCAAACATTATCACTTTGCCGCCTGCGGCGACCTCCGCCGCGATGGCGTCGACGATGAGCAAGTTGCGCGCATCATCGGCCGCAAGGTTGTCGAGCACGTGCTGAGGCAGGTCGAAACCTTCTGCGAGCTTCTGGCTTTCCTGTGTGGTGAGCTCGATGTCGCCACGCATGTCGAAGGGGAGTTCAACGAACTCCATGCGCGCGAGGTAGCCCTGTTCCACGAGGTAGTCGATCGGGTTGGCATAGCCCTCAACGTCGAGCGTTACCTTCTGGCGATCAAAGAACGCAGCGAGGGCGAGATCCGCCTGGACGTCTTTCAGTGAACGGCCCGGGGTCGCGGAAAGGCCCAGAACGCCGGTGCCGGGGTTACGCTGCATAAGGTTGATGAGGTGGGAGTAGGTGGGGGCGATCGCCTGGTGCGCCTCGTCCATCACGATGAGCCGGAGACGACGTGCAAGATCGAGAAACTCGTTCTGCCTGCGCAAACTGTCTGAGTACATCAGCGCCAAACTACCCACCACAAAGCCGTCGCGCACGGACGCGAAGTCGCGGATACGGTTGGATCCGTAGTGTCGGTGGATCGTGAGCTCGCGTGATCCAATTGCGGCCCAGGCCTTCGCCGCCTCGTCGAAGGCCTGATCGCACAGCTCCTCTGAGTGGGCGAGCCACAGGATCACCTGGCCGTCCGCAGCGCCGCGAAGCAGGTCGACGATAGTGGTCATCGCCGTTCGGGTCTTACCTGCGCCGGTTGGCATGTGAAGTAGGACGCGAGCGCGGGGCCGGGCGAGCTTCTCGCGCACCTTCAGCGAGGCGACACGTTGGTGCGGAAAGAGGGTGTACGATGGCTTAAGCTTTAGCTGCGCGCTTTTCTGCTCGGTCTCTTCGGGGCGCTCGTAAGCGACACCGAAGTAAGCGTGGAGCGTGGCGATCAAGCTGTCTGAGCGGCTGATGTCGACCTCGGCGATGCTGGTGAACGGGTCGCTCCGGTCTAGGCCAAGAATCTCACAGAGGTTATCAGCTTCGTCAGACTTCAACGACGCCAGCGCCAGTTTGCGGACCTGCGGTGACTGCAGTGCCTGACTTGCGCCGAAACTGTCTACCACCAGCTGAGCGAGGCCAGTTGCGCTAACGGTCCTGCTCTCGATACGCCCGAGGAGGTCGACGGCGCCACGACCCACCACCTCATATAGCGAGGTGACGCCGGCTCGCGAAAGCGCTTGCGTCAGTCGTTTCGACAATCGCCCCCCGGCAAATCTGTTACGAAAGCTTTTTAGCACTGCGGCTACGGCAAAGATAGAGGCGACGTCGCGCACATTTCCGAACGCGAGCGCTACCAGAGCACGCTGAACGGAGACTTTGGGCCGTCTTGCTTTGGCAGCCCAGTGAACGAACGTCCGCATTCACTAATCTGATGCGCTAGAGCCTACAGTCGGCTAATGGCCAAGTCTCGCGGCAAAAAGCAGATTTAACATTTGTAATTTAACGATGCGCGCAGTATCTCGTACGTTGAGAGCTGGAGTTTGACTGGCGCGAAGCGTACCAAAGTGATCGCTAACTCAGTACGGATCTCAGGCAAGTGTACTGCTAACCACGCCATATTTCAGCCACAAGAAATTCTCGTTTTTCCAATAGCTTAAGACCTCCGTACTAAATCGTCCAAGTCATCAGGTTCGGAGAGAATTGGCCCTCGGAGAGCGATTTTCGGGCTATTTCCGGCTTTGCCGGTCAATAGGTCCGCCCCAAAAACCCCAGGAATCCTGCCATCCAACGGGCGGATCGGTTGGGCGGAGAGAGCGGATCACTTTGAAACTGGCGGATGAGGTGGGATTCGAACCCACGATACGCTTTTGACGTATACGCACTTTCCAGGCGCGCGCCTTAGACCGCTCGGCCACCCATCCTTAAAGGGCCCGACCCTGGTGCCATCATTCGGCGTCCCAAGGACGATTTCTTTCTCGCCTTGTTTTAATCGCGTGTCCAGCCCCGTCTAGCTGGACTTATGTGCCGAAGGAACCCGCCCAGTTTGGCTTAAAAAGGGCTTAGCATTATATTACTTCTGTATCTTGATGTGGCAATTTTGTGCTGCGGCTTGATGAGCCCTTCGCCATAGCGACCACGCAATAATGTGAGCAGGACGGATACGTCGCTGCGCCGGCCTGAAGGCGATGCGTCGAATTTCCTGGATCGACCAGCGGTTCAGCGCAGGCGCGATCGCGTCCTTATCGTGCTGTGTTTTCTTGGGGGCGTCTTGGTGTTTGCGTGATGCCGGGTGGCAGCCATCATCGTGAAGGCCAGCATGACGAGCGAGACGTGGCGATGCCTGCCATGCCAGGACCGGGTTTCGTTGTGGTCAAGCCCCGACTCGTTCTTCGCCGTTTCAAAGCTTTCCTCGATGGCTTAGCGGCAACCCCCACCTCTACCAAGGTCTCGACCCAGGTGGTGGCCGGGCACCAGATCGAAAAGGACGCCAGATTCTGATCGGCGATATTGCGACGGATTACCAGCCCACGCGTCTAACAGGCTGCTGAAAAGCTGTCATTGAGCGTCGCAATTTTCGCGCGCGAGTATGTTTTCAACGCTGCCTGCGCCTGGGCACAAGCATTTTCAGTGGTTTTTTGGCCCTGTCGGCTCGCTCAGGACAGAGTCCCGGCATCACGCCGCCACCACCAGCAACTTCGGCAGGCGAACCAGGTTGTAAGCTGCCATCGCCAGAGTGAACTGCCAGTCCACCTTGGGCAGCCCGCGATGGCGCGCCTTGCGCAGCCCAGCCACTGTCTTTGCCCAGCCGAAGGCCTCCTCGATCCGCTTGCGGATCCGCAGGCTGATGGCATAGCCAGCATGGCGCGTGGTCCGGCCATCAATCGCCGAACGCCGCCCATTGGTATTCTGCGCCACATGAGGTGTCACGTTGATCTCGCGGAGTTCGGCCACGAAATCCTGCGTATCAAAGCCTTTATCGCCGCCCAGCGTGACCTTCTGCTGTCGGTCGGCATGCGGTTCTATCAGGTGCCGCGCGGCCAAACGCTCCGCATGGCCAGAGGCGCGTGTAGCAACAGCACCGACGATCAGGCCATTGCGATTTTCCATCAGCGCATGCCCCATGAACGCCAGCTTGGCTTCCTTGCCGCGTCCCTTGCGCTAAAGCCGGGTATCAGGATCGGTGGTTGATGCGTGGGTCTCGTTGCTGCGCTTCTGGCCGTGGAAGTTTTGCTCGCCATTGCGGCCCGCGCCAGGCGGCGGGCCTGGGCCGTCCTTCGGTCGGAAGCTTTTGGTGCTGGCCCACGCTTCCAGCAGCGTCCCATCAACCGAAAAATGCTCGCTTGAAAGCAGGGCCTTTACTTTCGGCTGCGCCAGTAACGCGCGCATGAACTCCGAGGCCACGTCGCCTTGCAACAGGCGGTCGCGGTTTTTTGTGAAGGTCGTGGCGTCCCATACGGGGTCATCAACGCCGAGGCCGACGAACCAGCGAAACAGAAGGTCAAACTCGATGCGTTCGACCAACTGCCGCTCCGAACGGATCGACTAGAAAGCTTGCAAAAGCAGAGCGCGGAGCAGTCGCTCCGGCGGAATGGATTCCCGACCGAATGGCGAATAGAGCGCGTCAAAGTCTATCGAGAGATCAGCCAGCGCACTATTCACCAGGCCGCGAATAACGCGCAGCGGATGGTCAGGACGCATCCGCTTTTCAAGATCAACATAGCTGAACAAGGAACCAGCCACCGCGTCATTGCCACGCATCGCAACCTCGACCAAATGCAACGACAGTGAATCATGAATACAGAAATCAGGCTACGAATTTCAGCAGTCTGCTAATGCGCAACATCAGCGTAGTGCCCAGCAGGCATTGCACTACTCAATGCCGTGCGGGCGGACCGGTGCGCCGCAGACATGGGTTCTGGTTTGCAAAGCCACGCAGTGCTGGCGGTAATGGCGCGATATTATCCGCTGCGGCCATCTCAGCCCTTCCCTGACTGGACCAGCGCGCCGGTGCGAAATCTGGGTTGTCAAAGCGTCCGTGAATGCGGACAGGAACATCCAAGGCAAAGAAATTCGTTGTATCTTCCTGGCTTCCAATCAATAGATCCATGGTGTGGTTATTGATATCAAACCGCCCAGACCCTGCGATTGTTCCTGTTTCAGCCCGGATACGCAACGGCGCAATCTGCCCCACGCCGGCACGCATATCCAAAACCCCCAAAAGACAATTAATCGGCGCATTACCATCTGCCCTACGAAACGCAGCGCGTAGATCTGTGGAGCCTAATTCGATAACGCGTTTTTCAACGCTGCCCCCCAGCATGGAAATGACAGCGGAAATCCGCGCCTGATGCGCGGCTGTATTCAAGGTGCGGCCTTCAGCGGAAACCGTCAATCGGCCATTAATTCGACCATTCAGTGGTAGTGTCGTCACACCAAAGCCACGCCCCAACGTATCAATATCTGCGTTATGTATTGCCACATCAGCGGTGATACGCGTGCCAGTCGGAATTGTTTGAGCATGCGCCTGTGCTGTGATCTGGGCACCGAAGGTTGAAAGCGAGAGTTCCGATACGTCAACCTTATTCGCCGCGAGCACCCCTGCAAAGTGGCTATCGGTCACGCGCATATTCGCATAAATCAAATCCTGCACAGTGAAACGGGCATCAATAATGGGATCCTGTTTTGGGTCTAATGTAAGGGCAATGTCAGCATGCTTGTCGGCAGCCCCTGGCGGCGGCGCGCCCGCGATAATTCGATTTAAATTCAGGCGCGAAAAAGCAAGGTTCACCCGGATGTGATCTGGCTTGCCATGATCGCCCTCCACAAGATGCAGAATGGCGCCCCTGAAGGCCTCGTGGTTTATCTTGCCCGTAATGCCAGAAAGCTTCCAGTCATTGTCTGCATGTTCAAATTTCCCGGTGAGTTCAATGCCGAGGTTTAATTTGAGAGCCTCACCAGCAAGCGCCACAAATGCATCCGGCGTCGGCGCATTCAATCTCAGCTCCCCCGCGACGCCTTCGAAATTCAGTGGATCCGTCATGGTGCCTTGAAAAGCCATGGATGTGTGGCCTGAATTCAAGTGCAGTCGTACCGGAAAGGGCTGCGGTGCGCGACGCAGCGCATCGAAACTATCCAGATCGCCAGTCAATGTTGCCGCAAGACCATTATAGGAACCCCTCACATTCATCCGCACAGGCGTATTGGCAGCCTCACTGGTCACATGGGCTTGGTCAATTCTCGTACGCAGAAATTGACCGCTTGTTGTACGAAAGATAACTTGGCTGTTTTTTACTTGAAAATCGAGAATAGTAGGTACTCCATGATAGTCAGGCGGATTGCCCCCAGAAGGCGCGGGAGCTCTCTCTCCAAAATACCAATTCTTATGACCGTGAATTTTTTCCAGCCTCAAGGTGAAGCCTTCAACGACGACGCTTCGCACAAGCGGTGTTGGAGCAAAGAGCAACGACCAGGAATCAATCTCAGCCTGAAAATTTTTCAGGCTGAGCATATCCGAATGGCTACCAGAACTTAAATTAGCAAGTGTGACGTCACGTAATTCAACGCCAATCCAGCGCCCAGGGCTTATGCGTAGACTACCAATTTCGACTTTACGTCCCAGTTTCTCGCTTATTTTGTGAGCGACGAATGTGCCAAAATCCCCGTTTTTCACGAAGAAGAAAGCGCCGACCCCTGCCGCTATCAGAAGGATGGCAAACAGGGCTTGGATGATCATAAAACGGCGAAACACGATTAAACCCTCAATTCGGATAATTGGCTGACAGACATCATTCGTCGCGCCTCCTTACTGCACATCAACCCCATAAATATCCCGTGCTGCATGGGGGCGGACCAGTCCATTGGCAACATCACGCTTGACCGAGCTTAGGTCAACATCTTTCGGATCAGCAAGCTGTAGATGAACAACAAGCATCACAGATGATCTATTATCAAGTTAGCATTTCAACGATCTGATGGCAGATAGGCAAGCAATTTTCCGCAGAACAAGCAGTCGCCACGCTTCCGAGATGCCCTTTTTAAGCTTGGCACGAGGGTGCCTTTGCACCATTCTGCGAGGCTGGGATCAGCCGCGCACACTCACGGCCCTCGCCATTGGCCGCGGCCTATGACATCAGGCTGCGCGCTACGGCAGGCATGAAATGCGCGACGGTTGGCGTCTGCAGCCCCTTTACCTTGGCTTGCTCATCATAGCGCCGCAGCCGGACCGCCTCGGCGCTGTGCGGCAGCGCCTCGAAAGCCTTTACCTCCTCCGTCGACATCGGGCCACCCTGCAGCGCGAGGCTTTTCACACTGTCCTGCGAGAGCTTGGCGAAGTAGTCCGGCTCCACGGCGCAGAGATAGCGCTTGGCCGCCACATGCAGCCGCACCGGCTCGGTGACCTCAGGGCCGAAATGGTTGACCAGCCAGGCATGGCCCAGCTCCTCATGCCGGTCGTCAATGCCGGCATCGGCCGGGTTGTCGCCGAGATTGTGCACAAGGTGGCCGATGTCGTGCAGTAAGGATGCAGTCACCAGCGCATCGCCACGCTCCTCCTGCTCGGCGAGCCACGCAGCTTGTAATGCGTGCTGCTGCTGGTTGATGAAGGTTAGACCGTAGCGGCCCTCCGCCTTGCCTTCCAGCAGGGCTTGGATGTCGGACACGATGTCTTGGGGCATGATGCGCTCCTTCAGTTCGGAAAATGGATGGGGTTGGACCAGGCGCGGCGCCCATGCGCGTCTGCCACGACGACGCGCGCGAAGCCGCCCGCACGCAGTGCCGCGATGGACAGGCGCGCCCGGGTCTGGAATGGCGCCACCGACTGTGCGGCGCGTGAACCGCGACCAAGCACAATGATGCTAGCAGCGGGAGAGCAGGTTATCTCCACAGAATCCTCCTCCCAGGCGATGTCATGGATGGCTGGCCCCTGCGTGGCGTAGAAGTGCCCGGCCTTCAGCGCGGCCAAAAGTGCGTCGGGTTCGTTAGCGCAGGCCTTGACCATCACCCAGCCGCCAAACGCGTCGGGGCAGACGAAATGCGCGTCGTCCACCGCGATGAGGGTGACGCGGCGCCCTTCGGCCAGGAGCTGGTCGGCGAGATAGACGCCGTCACCGCGCTCGGTCCGCAACTGCGATGTGTGGTTGTAGACCTCCACCGCATGCGCGCCTTCAAGGGTATTCGCATCCGCCGTGGTAAGCGCATACCAGCCAGGATGGGGGATGGCTACGAACGCACCGGCGGCGATGGCACGGGCAGCCAGTTGCGGTCCCGTTTCACCAGCGGCGGTCTTCGCGAAATCGCTGGGCAGGCCTACCGCCAGGATGTGCCACATCTCGCCCAGCGCCGTCGCTGGCGCGTGCAACTCGGCACCCAGGATCGTGGTAAAGTCGTGGGTGCGGAAGGGTCGCGTATCGACGACCGGAAAATTGTACTTCGCCAGGAAATGATCCGTCAGTGCCAGGAAATCGTAGCCTGCCTCGCGATAGGTCGCGCAGACCTCCTCGGGCGTGCGGACACCGTCGGAAGCATTGGAATGGGTATGGATGTTACCCTTCCAGAAGCGGCCGGGCGCGGCGAAAGCGTGGTCTTGCGGCATCGGTTTTTATCCTTTTGTGTCAACAAGTTCGGGCTGGCCGGCGCGGGCAGCCCGGGTTGCGGCCCCCAGCAAGGCGGCGGTGTAGGGGTTGGCAGGATTGCGAAAGATCGCCTCGGTCTGCCCGGTTTCAAGGATACGCCCGCCCTGCATCACGGCCACGCGCCGCGCCATTCGCCACACCACGGACAGGTCGTGCGTGATTAGCAGCATCGCCGTGCCCTGGCGGCGCTGCATCGCCGCCAGGTGATCCAGCACCTGCGCCTGGACCGAGGCATCCAGCGCCGAGGTGATCTCATCGCAGATCAGCAGGTCGGGCTCGGCCGCGAAGGCTCGGGCGATCGCTACGCGCTGTTGCTGCCCACCCGAGAGCTGGCGTGGGAAGCGCGAAAGCAGCGCCGACTCCAGCCCCAGATCCTCGAACAACGCCGCAGCGCGCCGGGCGGCCTCGCGTTGGTCCAAACCATGGAACAGCCGCAGTGGGCGCATCACCGCATCGCCCACGCGGCGGCGCGGGTTGAGTGACGAGAGCGGGTCCTGGAACACCATCTGGATGCGCCGACGCTGTTCCCGCGTCCGTCGCGCGGCGAGGCCGGGCAGGCCCGCCCCATCGAAGCGCACCTCCCCAGCTTGGCCGGCGAGCAGACCGGTGACGATGCCGCCAAGCGTGGTCTTGCCTGAACCGGATTCGCCAATGACACCAAGCACCTCTCCGCGTGCCAAGGTCAGGCCGATATTGTCGAGGATCGGCGGCCCGAGCGGTGCACGGCGCAGCAGCGAGGGGCGCGCATAGCGGAAGCCGAGCCCCGCAATCTCCAGCAGTGCCGGGCCCGGAGCGGTGCGGCTGGCGCAGCTGGCGCGGCTCGCTTCCTCGACCCGTAACGCGGCACCCAGCAGCACGCGTGTATAGGCTTCGCGCGGCGCGGCGAAGACCGTGCCGACCGCGCCCTGTTCGACGATCCGGCCATGCTGCATCACCAGCACCCGGTCGCAGATATCGGCGACAACATTGAGGTCATGCGTGACGATGACCATGGCCCCCTGTCGGGCTGCGCGCAGGCGGCGGATCAGGTCCAGCACTTGCGCCTCGGTGGTTTTGTCTAGCGCCGTGGTCGGCTCGTCCAGCACCAGCAGCAAGGGGTCGCAGGCGATGGCGCAGGCCAGCACCACGCGCTGGCGCTGCCCGCCGGAGAGTTGATGCGGGTAGCGGCGCGCCAGCCGCTCGGGCTCGGGCAGGCCCATTTGGCCAAACAGCTCAACTGCACGAAGCCGGGCGGCGCTGGCCGATAGCCCGGCGCGCCACCGCAGTACCTCCTCCAGCTGCCGCCCCACCGGCATGTGGAAGGTGAGCGAGGCCAGCGGGTTCTGCGGCACCATCGCCATCAGGCGACCGCGCCGACGGGCCAGTTCGGGTTCGGACAGGGCGGCCAGATCATCCCCATCCAGGCGGATGCTGCCACTGGTGATCGCGCTGCCGGCCCGGCAATGGCCTAGCAGGGCGCGTGCCAGGGTGGATTTGCCGCTGCCGCTCTCACCCGCGATGCCCAGCGTGCCACCGGCAGCGAGGTCGAAGGACACGCCATCCACGACACGGTTCGCACGCCCATCCGGGCCGCACCAGGCGATGGAAAGGTCACAGACCTGGAGCACGGGATCAGCCACCGCCACCTCGCGCCGCATCCAGCCCCAACGCATCGGACAGCCCTTCGGCTGCAAGGTTGATGCCCAGCACCAGGGTTGCAATACACAAAGCGGGGGCAAGCACGAGCGCTGGCTCGCTTTCCAGCAGTGCCATCCCATCCTCTACCATCAAGCCCCAATCGGGCGTGGGCGGGGAAATGCCTAGGCCGAGGAAGGACAGCGCCGAGACCAGCAGCAGCGCGGAGGAGGCGCGAAGCGCGAATTCCACTGCCATCAGGTCGGCCACGTTCGGCAGCAATTCGCGCAGGATAATGGTGGCCCCGCTTTCACCATTCAGTTGCGCTGCGCGCACATAGCCTTGTTCCATCAATACGATGCCGGCTGCGCGGGTGGTACGGACCACGCCCATCATTTGAATGATGCCGACAGCTACTATCAGTACCGGAACAGACTGCCCGAAACCCGTGACGAAGATGGCCACGAAAAGAATGGTCGGCACCGCGAGTTTCATCTCGACTAGGCGCATCAGCACGTCATCGAAGCTGCCGCGTCGATGGGCTGCGAAGAGGCCCAGCAACGCGCCGCCCAGCACCGCGACCGCCCCGGCTGCGAAGGCGACCAGCATGGCGACCCGCCCGCCCCAGAGCAGACGCGAGAAGGCGTCGCGGCCAAGATCGTCCGTGCCAAGCCAGTAGGTGGCGTTCGGCGGCTCCAGCGGCGCATCCAGCAGGGAGGTTGGCGCGAAGGGCGCGATCCACGGTGCTGAGATGGCCACGACCAGGTGCGTCGCCACGAGAAGCAGGCCCAGTAATGCCGCTGGGCGTCGCAGCAACGCAGTCAAGACCGCCTGGTCCGTGGGTCGAGGGCAACGATACCCAGATCGGCCGCAAGGTTGAACAGCACCACGCAGACGGCAGCGGCCAGCGCGATGGCCTGCACAACATGCACCTCGCGCCGCGTCACCGCGCGCACAAGCTCGGCGCCGATGCCGGGATAAGCAAAGACCAGCTCCACCACCACAACGCCCGAAACCAGCGAGGCAGCATAGAGGGCGGCAGCCGAAAGCCCCGGGATCATTGCGGCCGGCAAGGCGTGCAGCCAAAGGATGCGCCAGCGCGGGATGCCCGAAAGATGCAGCCGCTCGACGAAATCGGCCGCCATCACCTCGATCAGCCCGACACGAAGAATCCGCCCCAGATAGGCGATGGAACCGATGATAGTGGTGGCAACAGCAAGAGGAGCCGCGGCCAGCAGTACACTGAGAGGGTCATCGGTGCTGGCGGTGATGGTGGCCGGAAACAGCGGCCACCAGACGGCGAAGACTGCGATCAGCAATAGGCCCGTGACAAACTCCGGGATCGAGTAGCCGATGATCGCAGCCCCCGAAACCGCATTGTCCAGCAGCCGTCCCTTCGCCTGCGCCGCCGCCATGGCGATGGCCAGCGCAACCGGCAGAGCCAGCAGCAGGGTCAACCCCGCCAGCGCCACGGAATTGCGCAGCGGCATGGCGACGATATCAGCCACCGGCGCGCGGGTGATGATGGTGCGCCCCAGGTCGAATCGCAGTAGCCCGCCAAGGAAGCTCGTGTAGCGTTCGAGGATAGGCCGATCGAGGCCAAGCTCCGCACGGCGCCGGGCCAGCACCTCGGGCGGCATCATCGCGATCTCGTCGGCCGAAAGCGACACGTCCAGCGCATCGCCCGGCAGCACTTCGGTGGCGAAGAAGATGAAGCTCGCCAGCAGGAAAAGCGTGACGAGCGACAGCGCGCCGCGCCGCAGGACCAGTGAAATCAACCGCGCCAGACCTCATCGAAGCGCACCGACCATATCTGCGGATGGAATTCAAAGCCATGGACATGGCGGCGGCGGACCGAGAAGGTCATAGTGCCGGCAGGCAGCAGGGCCGGCACTTCCTCATGAAGGATGCGCTGCATCTGACTGAACATCGCGCTACGGGCCTGTGCATCGCCCTCGCGCATCGCCTGTGCATAGAGCGCCATATAGGCGTCGTGCTGCGGCCCGCGCCAATGGCCGGATTCCACAAAAGCGTCGCGCATACGGAACAGCGAAATGCCTGGGTTGCGCGGGCCAACAGCGGTCATCGCGAAGCGGTGGAAGCTGCCCTTGGAAAAGTCATTGTCGCCGGTGCGGAACTGCACATAGCCATCCGCCGGGCGCTGCTCCAGCGCCATCGTCAGCCCTGCCTCGCGCGCCGTCTCCTGCAGCACCTGGAAATAGCGCCCGACTTCGGGCGATTGCGGCGACCAGTAGAGCGTGCCGAGATTGATTCCATTAGGGTGCCCGGCGGCGGCCAGCAGCGCCCTGGCGCGCGCAACGGCTTCGGCGCGCGGGATGCGGGGCAGCGCCAGGAAATTCGGGTCGGCGGCGACAAGGTGGCTGTCATTGCCGACCCAGCCATTACCCTCGCCATAGACCAGGCGCACGATCGCCTCGCGGTCCACGCCCAGCGCCAGGGCTTGGCGCACCCGCTTGTCCTCGAAGGGCGAGCCCGGGTGCTTGGGCAGTTGGATGACGTAGTGATGGCCACCACCGCCGCTGTCCACGACCAGGTCCGCATCGCGCTGCAAGCCGCGGACGCTGCGCGGATCGATGGTCATGACCACATCGAATTGCCCGGAGCGCAGCCCGGCCAATGCCGTTTCCTGCTGGCCTTCGCGATTGTGCAACTCGATCCGGTCAAGATAGGGGAAGCCCTCGCGCCAATAGGCGGGGTTGCGCTCATAGACCGCGATGCGGTTGGGGTCGGTTGAGGCGAAGCGGAATGGGCCTGTGCCGATGCCGGTATTGCCGATGGTCTCGACCGGTGCAGCTGGCATGATCATGTTCTGGTATTCGGCCAGGACATAAGGGAATTCGGAATTCCCGGCATCGAGCGTAAAGCGCACCCGGCCATCGGCCATCGCCTCGATCTTCTGGATCTGGCCCGAAGCGAAGTTGCGCTGACGGTGCAGTTCATAGGAGGCGACGACATCTTCCGCGCGCAGCGGCGTGCCGTCATGGAAGCGCACGCCGGGGCGCAGCGTGATGTCCCACACGCTCTGGTCCGCGCTGGCGGGAGCCCAGGCGGTGGCGAGTTCGGGCTGGAGCCGCATTTCGCGATCCACCCAGACAAGCGCGTTGTAGGGAATGCGCGTGGTCAGATCGACGGTGAAATAAGGGTGGCGGGCGGTCTGCGCCGAGGCGACAAAGCGGTTGGCCGAGCATTGCGCGACGATGATGGTGCCGCCGCGCCGTGGCGTCGCCGTTTGCGCGGCAGCCGCCAAGGGGGTGAGGGCGAGGCCCGCGAGGCCGCGTCGGGTGATGATCATGGCAAGTTCCTCCTCAGGCCGAGCGCCAGACTTCATCCCAGCGGATGGACCAATGCTGCGGGTGATTTTTCAGGTTCTGCACCGTGTTGCGCTTGATCAGCACATTGTTACGCCCGGCGGGTAGAATGGCCGGCACTTCTTCGCGCAGGAGCGCCTGCATTTCGGTATAAATGGCGCGCCGCGAAGCGGCTTCGGCTGTCAGCATCGCACGCGCGTAAAGCGCCATGTAACGTTCAGCCGCAGGGCCAGACCAATAGCCGCTCTCATTGTTTGCGGGCCGCATGCGGAACAGGCTGATGCCAGGATTGCGCGGCCCGACGGCGGTATAGGCGAAGCGGTGCCAATTACCCTTGCTTACATCGGCATCGCCCGTGCGGAAGCGAAGATAGCCATCATTCGGCCTTTCTTCGATCGGCAAAGTGATGCCGGCCTCGCGCACGCTTTCCTGGATGAACTGGAAGTAGCGCGCCATCTCCGGCCATTGTGGTGCGAAATACAGCGTCGGCAAGGTGATCCCGTTCGGGTGACCGGCCTCTGCCAGCAGGCGCCGCGCCAAAGCCAGGTCGCGGGGGCGTTCGGGGGCGACGAACATCGGGTCGGCGGCGGCGAGATGGCTGTCATTGCCGATCCAGCCCCAACGCGTACCGCCATAGACGATCCGCACCAGCCCTTCGCGGTCGATGGCGGCGGAAAGTGCGCGGCGGATGCGCACGTCGTTGAAGGCCGATCCGGGGTGCTTCGGTAGGATGATCACTGCCTGGTCGCCGGAGGCCGCCGGCACCAAATCCGTCTGTGCCTCACGTTCCATCTGGCGGATCAGGCGCGGGTCGATGTTCAGCATCGCGTCGAACTGACGCGCGCGGTAGCCCGCGAGTGCGGCCTCGGTCTGGCCTTCGCGGTTGACCACTTCCAGCCGGTCCAGGTGGGGAAAGCCCTGGCGCCAGTAATCATCGAAGCGCTCGAAGGTCATGCGTCGCTGCGGGTCGCTGCCGGTGATGCGGAACGGCCCGGTGCCGATGCCCTCCATGCCGATGCGCTCAAAATCAGGGTTCGCCGGCATCACGACGCAATCATATTCAGCGAGCACGAAGGGGAATTCGGAGTTCCCGGCATCCAGGTGGAAGCGGATTGTGGTGGGGTTAACCACCTCAGTGCGCTGGATTTGCTGCGAGGCAAAGTTGCGCCGACGGTGCAATTCGAAGGATGACGCGACATCCGCCGTTGTCATGACGCGACCATCATGGAAGCGCACGCCTTCGCGGATCGTTACCTCCCAGACCTTCAGTGATGCATCCGCGGGTTCAATGCGGGAGGCCAGTTCAAGCTGGAGGTTCAGTTCGTCATCCACCCAGGCAAGGGTGTTATAGGCGGACCGGGTAATGAGATCGACCATGAAATAAGGATGGCGGGAATTGGTGGCATCGCCACCGCGCCGATTGCCTGACATTTGCGCATAAACCAAAGTGCCACCACGCCGGGGGGCGGGCTGCTGCGCTTGGGCCAAGCTTGCATCAAGCGCGCCGAGGAAGGCGGCGCCGGCGCCAAGCACGCTGCGGCGGGACACATTGGGCATGGTATTCTCCATAGAATTATACTATCGTTAGGGAGCAACAATTCGACGAATTTAAAAGAAGAAGGTGACGATTGAATGACACTTCAAGGCTTTCATGATGACAAATGAGTCCCGTCGCGGCCGGCGAGAGGGTACAATCAGCCTGAATGCGCTGCGCTGCTTCGCCGCCGTAGTCGAAGGCGGCAGCATATCGCGTGCCGCCGAGATCCTTGGCTTAAGCCAGCCTACCATCTCGGTCACGCTCACGGGTCTGGAACGTGCCTGCGGGACTTTGTTATTTCATCGTCGTCCACGCATTGCCTTGACTGATGCCGGGCAGGATTTGCTGGCCCGCGCGCGACTGGTGCTGGGCCGCATGGATGAGCTGGAAAACACGATGCAGCAATCCCGCGACTTAAGCCGTGGCAGCATTGCCATCGGCCTTTCGACGCCGGCGCACGCCATGCCATGCATCGCTGCCTTGATGGTGGCCTATCCGGACCTGAGGATCCGCACTCGGCTGGGTAATACGAATGGGTTGCTGGAAGCACTTGCAGCCTGTGAGATCGAGGTCGCGATCATGACCCTGACAAGGCCAGAGGAGGGTATGTCCTGCACTTTGCTGGTCAGGCAGCGCCTGATTGCCTGCGTACCGGCTTCGGCGCCGCGTGCGGGAATCAGCCTGTTACAACTGGCCGAAGGGCCACTGGTTTTGCGCGAGCCTGGGTCGATGACACGAGCCATGATGGAAACGGCCTTTGCAGCGCAGGGCCTTTCCGGCCGTATTGCCCTTGAGGTAGGAAGCCGAGAGGCCGCGAGGGAGGCTGTGGCCGCAGGGATTGGAATCAGCGTCGTGCTGGACGGCGAGGCTTGGCTGGACAAGCGGCTTCTGGCGGTGCCAATCCTGGGCGAGCCGATTGAGGGCGGGGTCTATGCGGTTGCCCTGCCTGAATCGCTCGATCTGCCGGCCGTCCGAGCATTCGTGGGTTTGAGCAGGGATGCGGCGAGCCAGGCGGCCCACTGACTTCGGACGTTGTCAATTGCCTTGGCTCACACGAACCACAGCGCGAAGCGTCCGCCGTTAGCGCCGCAGTAAAACTGACCCATGTGCCGTTTGAAACCTGACCCAGGCTTTATGGTGCCCCTGTCATGTGGATGGCTATCGCTTTTTCGGCCTGCGTGAGGCCGGGCGGGATCCGCGATGAACCGAGCACCAGGATCCGTATTGCAGACGCCACGCCGCCTGCGCTGCGCCATCTATACGCGAAAGTCGAGCGAGGAAGGGCTCGACATGGAATTCAACTCCCTTGATGCGCAGCGCGAAGCCTGTGAGGCCTATATCGCCAGCCAACGCTCGGAAGGTTGGGCCGCCATTCGCGAGCCTTATGATGATGGCGGCGTATCCGGCGGCACGCTTGATCGCCCCGCACTGCAGCGCCTGCTGCCGTGGATGTAATGTCGCCTTCACTTGAACGCGGATAATGCGCCCGCTCACATCGACTACCAGATCATATGCCATGCCCTGTGCAGTGTGGAACGCGCTCCAACCACCGAGCAGAAGATCCGCGCAGACAAGGTGTTCGGCGGCGCGTCCCAGCTCAAGTTCATGGCTACTCTTCCGCAGGCTCCCCGCGTTTTGTGGGGTGGGCGGCGGCGCAGCCAGGGGTAGCGCGCCATGTTCGAAGAGGAAACCAGAGTCACGCATCATGCGGATGATTGCCGGCATGCGGGCGCAGCGACGCAATCGCGCGGAGTTGGATCCGCTCGGCCATCCAGGGAAGCGTCATGGGGGGTATCCAGGTTTTGGAGTGTGGGGAGCGCGTCAAACTCAGTGACAAACGGCGGGATTCGGCGACCGGCATGTGGGCGACCGACGCCACC
>CAIYMY010000216.1 GCA_903927465.1 uncultured Rhodospirillales bacterium
CGGCAGAAGACCACCTGGCCCGTGAACCCCGCCGGCTTCGTCATCCACTCCGCCGTCCATCGCGGCCGGGCAGATGCGAATTGCGTCATGCACACGCATACGCTGGCCGGCATGGCGATCGCCGCGCAGCAGGGCACGCTGCTGCCGCTCAACCAGATGATGATGGAACTCATCGGCTGCGTCGCGCTGCACGACTATGAAGGCGTGGCAACCGAGGGAAACCTCTCGGAGCGCGAGCGCCTGGTGCGGGACCTCGGCGACAAGCCGGCGATGATTCTCCGCCACCACGGTCTGCTGACGGTCGGCAACACGGTGGCGGAGGCCTTCTACTGGATGTGGTACCTGGAGCAATCCTGCCGCATCCAACTCGCCGCCCAGTCCTCCGGAGCGCCGCTGGCGGTAGCCTCGCCCGAGACGGTGGCGCACACGCAAAGGCTGTTCGACACCGGCCCGACGAAAGGCTGGTTGCCTTGGCAGGCGTTACGGCGGAAGCTGGACCGCGAACAGCCGGACTACAGGGACTGAAACGATGTCGGGAACCGGGCACGCCCTCGCCCTGCAGGGACTGACGAAATGCTATGGCAGCTTCACCGCCGTCGCCGACGTGTCGCTGCGCGTGGAGCGCGGCGAGTTCCTGACGTTGCTCGGCCCCTCCGGCAGCGGCAAGACCACGATCCTGATGTGCATCGCGGGTTTCGTCGCACCGACCGCCGGCGCGATCCTGCTCGATGGGAAGGACATCACACCACTGCCGCCGGAACGCCGCGACTTCGGCATGGTGTTCCAGGGCTACGCGCTGTTCCCGCACATGACGGTGGCGGAGAATGTCGCTTTCCCGCTCCGCGTCCGCAAGCTTTCCGCCGCCGACCGCGAGGCGAAGGTCCGCGCGGCGCTCGACCTTGTGCAATTGCAGGGTTTTGCCGAACGCCTGCCGCGCCAGCTTTCCGGTGGCCAGCAGCAACGCGTGGCGCTGGCCCGCGCGCTGGTCTTCGACCCCGCTTTGCTGCTGCTGGACGAACCGCTTTCCGCGCTCGACAAGAAGCTGCGCGCGGAACTGCAGGAGGAGTTGAAGGCACTCCACCGCCGCATCGGCCGCACCTTCGTCAATGTGACGCATGACCAGGAGGAGGCGCTGTCCCTCTCCGACCGCGTCGCCATCCTCAACCACGGCAAGCTGATCCAGGAAGGCGCGCCGGCGCATCTGTATGAACAGCCGCGCACGCGTTTCGTCGCGGACTTCCTCGGCAAGTCCAACTTCCTCCAGGGCGAGGTGCGCGAAAGCGTGCCCGGCGGCTTCGTGATCGGCGCGGGGGCGACGCGCATCGTGCAGGCGGTGGCGGAAAACCATCGCCCCGCCCATGGCAGCCGCGTCCTGCTGTCCCTGCGGCCGGAGAAGATCACGTTGATGTCGGAGCAGGATGAGGCAGACAACATCGTGGAAGGCCGCATCGCCGCCTGGTCCTACCTCGGCGCCGGCTTCGGGCTCAATGTCGAGACGCCGGATTTCGGCCTGCTTCGCGTGGCGCTGCCGACCTGGCGCGCGCCCATCGCACCGCGGGAGGGCCTGGCGGTGCGGCTCGGCTGGAGTGCCGCGGCCAGCGTCCCGGTGATGGAGGACGCGGCCTGATGCGCCGCCAGGATGCCGGCTGGTGGCTTCTGATCCTGCCGGCCTTCCTGCTGATGACGGCCTTCTATGTCGCGCCCATCGCCCAGGTCCTCGCGATTTCCTTCACCGAGCCATCGCCCGGCCTCGGCAATTACGAACGCCTGTTCACCAGCGAAAGCGTGCAGCGCGTGATCCTCACGACGCTCCGCATCTGCGTCATCACCACGTCGCTGGCACTGCTGCTCGGCTACATTCTCGCCTACAAGATTGCGCTGGCAAGCGAGGCGGCGCGGCAGTGGTGGATCCTCGCGGTGCTGGTGCCGCTGTGGATCAGCGTGCTGGTGCGCGCCTTCGCCTGGGTGACGCTGCTGCGCCGGCAGGGGCTGGTGAACAACGCGCTGATGGAAGCGGGCGTCATCAGCGAACCGCTGCAACTCGTCTGGAACGAATTCGGCATCATCGTCGGCATGGTCCACTACATGGTGCCCTATGCCGTGCTGCCGCTGCTGGCCAGCATGCGGGAGATTGACCCGCGCCTGCTCGCCGCCGCGCGCGGCCTCGGCGCGTCCCGCCTGACGATCTTCGGGCGCGTCTTCCTGCCGCTGTCCATGCCGGGCCTGATCGCGGCCGGCGTGCTGGTCTTCATCTTCTCGCTAGGCTTCTACATCACGCCGGCGATACTGGGCGGCGGAAAGACGCTGATGGTGGCCGAATGGATCGGCCTGCAGATCCTCGACCTCATCCGTTGGGGCCTCGGCACCATGATGGCGACGGTGCTGGTGGTGGCGATCCTGGCGACGCTCGCGATCTTCTCGCGCGTTGTGGATCTGCGCCGCGTCTTCGGCTCGGGGGCCTGAGCGATGGATCACGCGCATCGCCCCGGCCCCTGGATTTCGGCTGCCGCCTGGGCGGTGGCGATCTACCTTCTGGTGCCCATCACCATCGTTATCCCCGTATCCCTCACGGACCAGCGCTTCCTGTCCCTGCCGCAGGAGGCGCTGAGCCTGCGCCATTACGCGACGGTGCTGGGCTCGCCGGAATGGCTCAATTCCATCTGGCAGTCCTTTCTCATCGCCGTTGCCTCGACGGCCATCGCGGTGGTGGCGGGGACGCTCTGCGCCATCGGCTGCTGGCGCCTGTCGCGGAAATCGACGGAGCTCATCCGCGCGCTGATGCTGCTGCCGATCATCATTCCCTCCATCGTCTATGCCATCGGCCTGTATCGGTATTTCGCGAATCTGGACCTGCTGGACCGCTTCCTCGGCGTCGCGCTGGCGCATGGCGTCACCGGCATTCCCTATGTCGTGATCACCGTCTCCACCGCGCTCGCCGCCTTCGACCCGCGGCTGGAACAGGCGGCGCGCGGCATGGGGGCCTCGCTGTCCCAGACGCTGCGCTGGGTGATCCTGCCGCGCATCGCGCCGGGCATCGTCTCCGGCGCCATCTTCGCCTTCATCCACAGCTGGGATGAGCTGGTGATCGTGCTGTTCATCGCGTCGCGGGACGTCTTCACCCTGCCGCGCCGCATCTGGGACGGCATCAACGAGAACCTGGACCCCGCCATGGCCGCCGTCGCCGTCCTGCTGGTGGTGTTCACGCTGCTGCTGCTGTTGCTTGACCTGGCGCTGCGGAAGCGCCGCGACGCCTGAGGAGACGCCCATGAGCAAGACGCCCCCGACCTTCGCGATGAGCGAATTCGACCACCGCTACAACATGCTGATCGAGCGCTTCGCCAGCGAGCCGGCGCCCGCCTTCGAGACCGCCGGCGAACAGGCCTTCGTCTGGGGCCGCGAATGGGGTTGCAATTCCGATGTCGGCCGCCTTCGCGTGGTGCTGATGCACCGCCCCGGGGAGGAAATGCGCGTCGTCGACACGCTGCCACACATCCCCGAGCTCAACGCCTTCGGCGACCCCGTGACCGGCGCCTATTGGCGCGGCAATGTCCGCCCGACGCTAGAGGAACAGCAGGCGCAGCACGACGCGCTGGCCGCGGTGCTGCGGGATGAATGCGTGGAGGTCATCTACCTCAGGCGCGCCGCCGCGGGCCGGCACAAATCCATCTACACCCGCGATTCCTGCATCGGCATCAAGGGCGGCGCCATCGTCACGCGCATGGGGCCGCGCATCCGGCGTGGCGAGGAAGCCCCGGTGACGGAAACGCTCGCCGCCATCGGCATGCCGATCCTGCGGACCATCCACGGCACCGGCCTGATGGAAGGCGGCAGCTTCGCCTATATCCGGCCCGACGTTGCCGTCGTCGGCGTGTCTTCCCGCGTCAATGAGGAAGGCGCGCGGCAGTTGGAGGATGTGCTTGCGGTGCAGGGCACGCGGCTGATCCGCGTCCAGATCCCCGGCTACCGGCTGCACATCGATGGCGGCTTCGTGATGATCCACCACGACGTCGCCATCGTGAATCCCTCGATGCTGCCCTTCGTCTTCATGGAGGAATTGAAGCGCCTGGGCATCCGCATGATTCCCGTGAACCATGAGGACCCGTCCTGGACGGTGAACTGCCTGGCCGTCGCGCCCGGCCGCGTCATCATGAGCGACCGTGTCAGCGCGCGGACGCAGGAGGCGATGGACAGGGCCGGCATCTCCATCCGGCTGGTGGATTACGATCGCGTCGGCCTGGGCGGCGGCGGCATCCACTGCTCTACGAGCCCGCTGGTTCGCGACCCCGTTTAGGTTTCCTTCATTCCTATCACAGCAACGTTATCGTTGCTGTGCTGCATCGGGACGTCGGTTTGGGGTTAGGCATGCGACCCTCTTCCGTTGGACCATCGTCCCTTTGTCCCAGGCATGAAGCTCGACACTGTCCTCACCAGTAATTTGTCTACCGCGGCGCCTTTCGGTGCGCCGCACGGCAAAGGTCGGGCGTTCCGGCTTCGTGCCCACCTGATCGCGCGCGTCATCGTCGTATTGCTTCCCCCGCGTGCCTTCAGCGGCGCCGCGGCCTGGATCGCCTATGGTGGGTTCCGCGCAGCGGCGGATGCGCGGCTGGTCGATACCGCCCGGGCGCTGGCGGGCGGGCTGGATACACTGTTCGCCTGCCATGAACCCGGGGTATTGCCTGCGACCGGCTCTGCAGGGAATGGTGGGCCGGGCAATATTCCTTGCGCCGGCGTGTCCTACGAGGCGGGCGCAGCGCTGGCCCCGCAAACGGGGCGCCGCATCCGACTTTTCGTAGAGGGCGCCTTCGAAGACCGCCATGCGGAAAACCTGCTGACGACCGTGGCTGGGCAGGGTGAGGAATTGTTGGTGCTATCGGCCCATATTGATGGGCATGACCTCGCCTATTCGGCGATCGATAATGCAAGCGGCCTTGCTTGCGCACTGACCGTGATCGAAGCGATCCGCGATATCGTGCCAGGGCTCAAGCGCGGCGTGCAGGTCGGGCTCTTCAACATTGAGGAATGGGCATTATTGGGATCAGCAGTGCATCTGGCGCAGATGGCGCCCGCCGAGCGCGCGAAGCGTGTACTGAACGTGAACCTGGATTCGCTGGCGGGGGCGGAAGGGATTACGGCGCTGACCAGCGGCGTGCCGGGCATGGTGGAATTCCTGCATACGGCTTTGGCGGCGGCGGGTATGTCAGTGGGTATCAGCGCGCCTTTTATGGGCAATTCCGACCACGCAAATTACCTACGCCACGGCATTCCTGCGCTGCGGCTTTGTACGGGCTTTGACCGCCCTCAATCCAACATGCGTTTCCTGCTGACGCCCGCAGATACGCCCGACAAGGTGCATCCGCATCAACTCAAACTAGCGGCCAGCATCGCGGCCTTGCTGGTGTTGGCCGGTTGCGCCAGCCCAGCCGCCCCGGTGCCTCGTCTGGATGAAGCCTCTGCCCAGCGGATCACAGCGTGATGCTTGGGCAGAGTGCGCGCAATTCGGGCAAGTACGGCGCTTTTTTCTTGACATTCGCCTGCGCGACCCACTGACAATATCGTGATGAGGAGTCATTCTCACTTATGACCTATTCGATCCTCGGGCGCTGCGCCCGTACCGGGCAATTCGGCGCCGCCGTCACTACCTCCAGCATTGCCGTTGGCTCGCGCGTACCGCATGTCGCGCCAGGCTTAGGCGGGGTGCTAACGCAGCACCGTACCGATCCGCGTCTTGGGCCGCGCGGACTGGAACTGTTGCGCAGCGGTTGCTCGGCGGAGGAGACGCTGGCCGCTCTGGCTGCCAGCACTCCGCATCACAAATGGCGGCAATTGGCTGTGCTTGATGCCCAGGGCCGCTCCGCGCATTTTCATGGCGCAGCCGTGAAACCGGCGCTCAATGCCGTGCATGTGCCGGATTGTGTGGCGCTTGGGAACATCCTCGCGAATGACCGCATACCCGCCGCCATGGCCGCCGCCTTCCTTGACAGTGCTGATCAACCCCTGGCCGAGCGCCTGGTGCGCGCCATGGAAGCAGGTGAGGCTGCGGGCGGAGAAGGCAAGCCCGTGATCTCCGCGGCGCTCGTGGTCATGGAGAAAGAAATCTTCCCGCTGGTGGATCTGCGCGTAGATCTGGCACCCGATGCCATTACCGCGCTGCGAACGCTGTGGGACGCCTATGAGCCTTCCGTGCGGGAATTTGTGACCCGCGCTGTGGATCCCGACGCCGCACCTGGCGTTATCTGAACAACAGGAGAGACCCCCCATGCTGCTCCCCCGCCGTTTGAACCGCTCCGGGTTTGCCGGAGGCTGATTTGCTTAAGTTACGCTGCCATGGCTGGTTGATCCAGTGAGGCATAGTAGCGTTCCTCGGCTTCCGCGGGCGGAATATAGCCGATTGGTGCCAGCAAGCGTCTGTTATTGAACCAATCTACCCATTCCAAGGTGGCGAATTCCACGGCATCGAAGCCGCGCCACGGCCCGCGGCGGTGAATGACCTCTGTCTTGTAAAGCCCGTTGATGGTCTCGGCGAGCGCGTTGTCGTCGCACGCGCCGACGCTGCCGACCGAGGGTTCAATCCCGGCTTCCAGCAGCCTTTCCGTATATTTTATCGAGACATACGGGGCGGTCTCAATCGGTCATCGCAACACCCTTTTCGAGGAGGGGACGATGGCACGAGGCAGGCGAAGATCAGAACAGTGCATGCGAGCGGCTTTGTATTCCCCCGGGCGGCCTGGTGTTGCGCGTAGGGTGTCAAACAGCGTCCAAAACTTTCCACCCAACAGCGCCCAAAACTTTCCAGTTCAACCGCTCATTTTCGGTTGTTTTTTCCTCTGCTTGAACCGGAAGGAGTCATTTCCGGTTTCCAGTATGTCGCAGTGATGGGTGATGCGATCGAGTAGTGCTGTGGTCACCAACGCCCCGCTGATCACGGCCAGCGTGGCAGCGCCGACGCCGACAATCTGGGCACCGGCAAGCCCTTGTGCTTCCAACTCCCGCGCCCAGGCCATCGCGGTTCCCGGGCCACCGACAAAGGACAGCGACCCAGCGAGCACCCCAAAGGCCGGGTGTGCGCCCCAGTCTGTGGCGAAGGCTGCGCCACCGATATTCTGAGCCACCAGCGCGAGCAAGGTGACGGCGCAAAGGATCAGCAGCGGCTTGCCGCCGCTCAACAAAGCACTGAGTTTCGCCGAAAGGCCGATGGTCGTGAAGAAGACCAGCAGCAATGTGTTGCGTGGCATGGGCTTGAGAAGCGCTGCGCGTCCATTCGTACGCTGGATGGTTCATTCCGCGCCATCTCAGAGGTGCAGGAGGAGAAGGCGGACCTACTGGTGAAGCTGGCGTGTCGCGCCATTGAAGAAGATCAGGCGGATGTCATTCTCTTGGCGGGGGCGCCCCTGGCAGGGCTTGGCCCGAAAGTGGCTGAGCGAATTCCAGTGCCTGTGGTGGATTGCGTTGGCGCTGCCGTTAAGCAGGCGGAAGCGCTCGTTGCACTTTCCCCGAAAAAGGCGCGCGCTGGCACCTTCAGAAGACCTAACCCGAAGCCATCTATCGGCTTGGCACCCGCCTTGGCTGATTGAACCGCCCACAAGAAAAAAATACGTAGCCGCCAGTGGAAGGTTTATCTGCCTTGCGTGAGAGGCGGATGCCATGCGCATCATCTGATGTGTGATCCGCCCCGTCTGAGAAAGCAAAAGCTGATTCAACATGGTGAGGGATGATGATCCCCAATCGCAATGAGTCGGGCACCGCATCATCATAAGGCGTCAGTTACGTGAAGCCGGATTCTCAGCTGATGTTGTTGGCCGAGCCTGCGCCCAGGGCCGCGCCGTTTCCTGAATCGCCGCAAGCCGCATCATATCTGTCTCAGCCGCCCATCGTCCCACGATTTGGAGCGCCGTCGGCAGACCATCCGCGGCGAAGCCTGAGGGTATGGTTATGGCCGGATGGCCGGTTAAATTGAACGGATACAAGGCGGAATTCCAGCCAAGCCTGGTGATGCCACATTTCACACCATCCACTTCAACCTCGTCATTTGCGGCATCAAAGCCAACATCAAGGGCGGTACGTGTCGTGGTTGGCATCACCAAAGCGTCATAGCGCGCAAGCAGGTCCTGAATGGCACGATGAAGCCGCCCTCGTGCGAATTGCGCATTCCGAAAATCGGCGACCGAGTATTGCGCGCCGCGTTCCATGAAAGCCAATGTCACCGGGTCCATTTGGTTCTGCCATCGCGGCAGGTATTGTGCGCAAAAGACCGTAAAATTCGCCTGATAGAGAATGCGTCCTTCAAGCTCTATCCAATCGATCGCGTCGGTGACTTCTTCGATAATAGCGCCCCGCTGCTCATAGGCTTTCAGGGCTGCTTCGGTATTTGCCTGCACGTCGCGTGATACGCGCGGATTGGCACAGCGCCGGATATAGCCAAGCCGAATACCGGAAAGATCATCGCCCACCAGTCTTGGGGATAAGCTATGCTGATCCTTGCCTGATTGGCTCCAGGGATCCTTTGGTGCTGGCCCAGTCAGAATGGCATGCATGATGGCCGCATCCGTAACGCTGCGTGCCAGCGGACCCGCATAGACATTATTGCCGAAGGCATCCCGCGCGGTTTCATAAGGCACAGCGCCAAGTGTGGGCTTTAGCCCGACCAAGCCGGTACAAGCCGCGGGCCCGCGGACGGAACCAGCGCCGTCTGTGCCCAAGGAAATCGGCCCAATACCGGCAGCAACGGCCGCAGCAGACCCACCTGAAGACCCCCCAGGGGTTCGTTCGAGATTCCACGGGTTGCGCGTAACACCGAAGGCCGGACCGTCCGTCAGGCCCTTGACGCCGAATTCCGGCGTTGTGGTTTTCGCGAAAATGACAGCGCCCGCATCACGTAACCGCTGCACCAAAACATCGTCTTGGGTGGCTGGGGCGGCATCGGCAAAAATTACTGAACCATGCCGTGTGGGCGTACCCTGCACATCCAACAAATCCTTGATGCTGATTGGCACGCCATGCAGGGGGCCAAGGGGCGCGCCATCCATCACAGCCTGCTCGGCATACCTTGCGGCCTTACGTGCTTCTTCATCCAATATGGCGGTGAAGCAATTCAGACGCCTTTGCTGTTGATGGGCGGCGACGAGAATGGCTTCAAGATACTCAACCGGCGAAAGCTTACGCATCCGTATCAGCATAGCCGCACGGCTCGCCGTCATGAACAAAAGATCATCCTGGGCCATCGCTTGTTCCTCCACCCCATGATCAGCCTAAGCGAGCATTTAGGCGTTGTGGAAGGCCAAAAGTGACGTTAGGCTTCCCAGATGCAAGAATAACAACAGGAGCCGAACATGGGTGGAAATATGCTTGGGCGCCGCGCGACCTTAAGCGCGACCGCAGGGTTAATGACCGCTGCGCTTATCCGCCCACGAGAGGCCCGGGCCAGCAAGGCCGTGAATGTTGTCTTGGAATCCGAGGTGACGATACTCGATCCCCATTTCATCACCGCCGCCATTACCCGGACATTCGGTCTGCATGTTTTTGATATGCTCTACGCCATGGATTCCAAAGGGGCGATTCAGCCACAGATGGTGGAAGCGCATGAGGTATCCTCTGACCGGCTTCGGTGGGATTTTCGTCTGCGGGAAGGCTTGAAGTGGCATGATGGAACGCCGGTTACGGCGATGGATTGTGTCGCCTCTCTCAACCGATGGATGCCACGCGATGCTTTGGGACGCGCGCTGCGCAATGCGCATGAACGCATGGAAGCCGGTGATGCGCGCAGCTTCACGATTCACCTGAAAGAACCTTTTCCACTGATGCTTCAGGTACTGGGCAAACCCAATGCACCACTACCAGTCATGATGCCGGAAAAGCTGGCGCGCATCCCGGGTGATCAGCGGATTACTGAACCGCTAGGGTCGGGCCCATTCAGGTTCCGTGCGGATTTATGGCGACCGGGTAGCCTGATGGTGCTGGAAAGAAACCCGGATTACATCCCCCGTCGTGAAGCCCCTGATTTTCTGGCGGGCGGGAAGGATGTGAAGATTGACCAGCTTCTGCTGCGCGTGATGCCTGATCAGTCAACCGGCGCAACCGCACTTATGGCGGGTGAAATTGACTACCAACAATATTTGCCTTTCGATCTTCTGGCCCGGCTTGAACGTGCGCGCGGTGTCAAGCTCATGAGCTTTGGTGGTGTCGAGCAATTCCAGGGGAATTTCCGACTAAACCACGCAGCGCCACCTTTTGATGATCCAGCGATCCGGAAAGTACTCTGGAAACTTGTGGACCAGAACGCCGTTCTGACCGCCATTGGCGTACCGCCGCAACATCGCGCGCCGCAATGCCCTTCATTTTGGATGTGCGGCGCCCCGCTGACAACAGATGCCGGTGCCGCCGGTGCTGGTCTCGAAATTGAATCTGCCAAGGCGGAGCTTCGGGCGACTTCCTATCGGGGACAACCCGTTATCATTCTGGAAGTTGGCGGTTCCATTAGCCAGACAGCCGCGATGGTTTTGGCGCATAACATGCGCCAGGCTGGCTTCACGGTTGATGAACAGGTGATGGATTGGGGCACAGTGCTGGCGCGCCGCGCTCGGCGCGACAATTGGTCCATGTTTTCTGTCTATTCGAACGGAACAGATATGTTGTCGCCACTGACGCATTTCTATGTGGCATCCACCTGTGCGGATTTCCCCGGCTGGTCCTGCGATAATGCCGTGCCACCCATGCTACAGGCCTTTGCGCGGGCTGAGGATGAAGCATCCCGCAAGCGTATCGCGGCCGAGCTACAGGAAGCGATGTATCGCCTGACACCGAATGTGATGTGGGGGCAGTTTTCCATTCCGGCGGGATATCGAACAACGCTCAAGAATATGATCGAATCCGCCTATCCGATGTTCTGGCAGGTTGAGAAGACGTGATGCGCGCCAGTGATTGCGTGACAGGCCGCGCAAGCCTGCTGCCCAATTCAATTCTGCCTATTGCCCTGCCTTCCAATGCTTGAATTGCCCAGGGATGAAATCTCCGTGTGGCAATTCGGTTTACTGGAATCCGCCACCAGCCAATGGGAGAGCCATCGGTGACCATTCTGATCCATGACACCACCCTGATCACTGTGGATGATGCGAATAATGTCATGCACGGCGCCGCGATTGCGATTGACGGTGGGCGTATTGCCGCCATCGGACCTGGCCCCGAATTACGAGCAAGATTTCCGGATGCTGAGGCGATTGATGGGCGCAATCATGCGGTCATGCCTGGCTTCGCCAATATCCACACACATCTGGGCATGACGCTGGCACGCGGTATTTATGAAGATCTTTCGCCGCCCCATGCCCCGCCCTTTTGCGGCGGGCTTTCACCCTTGCCCCTTCCAAGCCTCTCGAAAGAAGAAGCTGGGGTCATGGTGCAACTTGGCGCGCTTGAGGCTATTCGGTGCGGAACAACGGCCCTGCTGGAGGATGGCAGCGGAATAGCGAATTATGCTAGCTTGCTCGAAGCAACCGGCCTTCGCCTTTTACTGGCCGAGCGCGCCTGGGATCGTGCAGATGCAGGCATTGGTGATCCCTCGCCTTTCATTGTATCTGAGCAACTAGGTGAGGCGGGCCTTGAACGTATTGCGCGGCTTCATTCTGGCTGGCATGGCCGGGCTGGCGGTCGTATCGCTGTGGGTGTTGCGGCATGGGCGCCTGATATGTGTACGCCCAGCTATTTGCGGCGCCTGAATGATGTGCGTCAGTCATTGGATGTTATCGCAACGGTTCATCTGAATCAGATCTGGGGCGAGGTTGCCGCTGTTGAGGCGCATCGCGGCTGCCTGCCGACCGAATATCTCCATGCTGAGGGCTTTCTTCATGACCGTCTGGTGGCGGCACACTGCCGCTGCATGGCTGATCGCGAGGAAAAACTCTTGGGCCGCGCAAAGGCGCGGGTTTCGTTCAATTCCGCCATTGCCGCACGACGGGGGCTTTCTCCGCGGATCGCCAAGCTTGAAGCTGATGGCTGCCTGATTGGGATGGGCAGCGACAATATGGCGGAAGATATGGTTGAAGTGATGCGCACCGGCCTATTCATGGAGCGTATTCGCCGTGCCGATGGTCGCCACCCGTCACCGGAAGAAGCCTTGCGCTGGGCAACGCGCAATGGCTACGCCGCCATGGACGTGCCGGATGGCGGTTGGCTCGCCCCGGGTAATCGCGCCGACCTCATCATGATCCGTACGGATCGTGCACATCTTGTGCCCCGCATGCGCATAATTTCTTCCTTCGTGCATCAGGGGCAGGGCCGGGATGTTGATGCGGTGATGGTCGATGGTGCCTGGCTGATGCGTGATGGCCGCGTGCTGACCATGGATGAAGATACCATTGTCGCAACAGCTGATCGGATAGCGCGCCGCGCCTGGGCGCGCCTATTCGCGGAGAATCCCAGCCTGCCTGTGCCGGCTGGCTTTGCACCATCATCCTGAAGGAGAAAAAAGAGATGAGAACCCATCGCCGCTCGCTCTTGCTGGCCAGTCTTTCTGCGCCAGGGATTCTTTCTGCCACCACCAGGGCTTCTTTGGCGCAGGACCCGCGCAAGACCATCCGTGCCGTGCCCATTGGTGATCTACGTACACTCGATCCCATTTGGACCACCGCCTATATCACGCGTAATCATGGATATCTTGTCTATGACACGCTTTTTGCGCTTGATGCCAACAATATACCCCGGCCACAAATGGTCGAAAGCTATCAGGTCAGCGGCGATGGGCTGCGCTGGGAATTCACCCTGCGTCCGGGCCTGGCTTGGCATGATGATACGCCGGTGCGCGCTGCGGATTGCGTTGCTTCAATCAGGCGCTGGGGCGCCAAGGATGGCATGGGGCGCGCCCTTATCGCGCATACAGCGAGCCTTACCGCAAGTGATGATCGCAACTTCAGCCTTAAGCTTAACCGCCCCCTTGGTTTTGTACTCGATGCACTTGGGAAAATTGACAGTACCGTGCCCTTCATGATGCCAGAGCGGCTGGCCAGGACCGATCCAAATACGCAGATGACTGAGGTTATCGGGTCTGGCCCCTTTCGCATGCGGCGTGAGGAATGGGTACCTGGTGCGAAGGTGGTGTATGAGAGGTTTGCGCGCTACATCCCCCGCTCGGAGCCGCCAAGCCAGGCTGCCGGGGGTAAGGTCGCGAAGGTTGATCGGGTTGAGCTGCTTTACACACCCGATGCCGCGACAGCGATGTCTGGATTGCTGAATGGTGAGTTTGATTTACTCGAAAGTCCAGCGCCGGATTTGGTGGAACGTATGTCACGCGCGCGGGATGTGACCGTTTCCGCCAATGATCCGCTGGGCTTTCAGCTTTTTTGTGCCATCAACCATCTGCATCCCCCTTTTGATAAGGCTGAAGCGCGCCGCGCCCTGATGATGGCGGTGAAGCAATCTGATTTCATGCAGGCAACGGTTGGTGACCGCACGCCGTGGCGCGAATGCATGGCGGTATTTGGCTGTACAGCCAGTGAACCCAATCAGGCTGAGGCTCTCGGCTGGCCGCGCCATGACCTTGCCGAGGCTGGGCGCCAGTTACGTGCTGCAGGATATGATGGGCGGCCCATTGCTGTTTTGGACCCGGCTGATAATGCAACCTTGCATCCAAGCGCCTTGCTGATTGCAGATGCACTTCGCAAGATGGGCGCCACAATTGATTTGCAGGTGATGGATTGGAGTACCTTGGTCCAACGTCGCGCCAATCGCGCGCCGCCGGGGCAAGGCGGGTGGAATCTTTTTGTCACGAATTCCACGCTCACGGGAATTGCCAATCCGCTCTTGAACAATTTTGCACGCCATTGTGATCAAGCTTGGTTCGGCTGGCCCTGTGACCGGCGTGTTGGAGAATTGACTGATGCTTGGACCTTTGAAGCAGACCCCGCGAAGCGCCAAGACACCCTGAAACACCTGGAAAAGATCCATCTTGAAATCGGCACGCTTATTCCATTGGGGCAATACCGCGGTGTCATCGCACATCGGCGGTCGTTGCGAGGCGTATTGCCGGGGCCTGCACTATTCTACTGGAATGTCGAAAAAGTATAGTAAGGTACTGAGGAAGATTGGGTTGGAGCTCGCGATGATGAGACGGCGTGGAGGTATCGGCACGATGCTACCAGATGTTTCCCCAAAGCGTCTTCAAAAGGGTTCCTGTATCGCACCGACGCGGCGTGTTTTTCTGGCGACACCCGCCTTGCTCGCTGTGAAGGCGGATGCTCAGCAGCCCTTCCCGACGCGGCCAATCAGGTTGATGGTAGGGTCTGCAAGCGCTGGATCGCTCGATTTTGTCGGACGCGTTCTTGCCAATGGCATGGCCGATATCTTGGGCCAGCCAGTGATAGTGGAGAATCGTGGCGGCGCCCAGGGCGCTTTGGCGATGGACCCTGTATTACGTGCGGCGCCAGATGGGCATACGCTGGTGATCAACAATATGGGCGCTTTGCTGATAAACCCCTTGGTACAAAATACGCCAGTAGACCAGCAGCCACTTGAGATTCTTGAACCTATTGCGCTGGTGGCCGATGTGCTGACTGTGCTGGTTACATCAAAAGACCGTTCTTGGCTCAGCTTATCTGATTTGCTTGCTGCAGCGCGTGCGAATCCTGGTAGCTTGAGTTGGGGGCATCCGGGGGTCGGGTCCAGCCCGTGGCTTGCGGCACTTTTACTGAGCCAAATGGCGGACATCCAAACCATTGGCGTTCCCTATCGCGGCGGCGGTCCGGCGATGGTGGATTTATTGGCTGGTCGGCTTGATTTCATGTTTGCAACAACGCCGACCTGCTTTCCGCATATCCAGACAGGGGCGCTTCGCGCACTGGCGGTGCCGTTGCTTTCCCGCATGCCGCATCTGTCGGATGTGCCCACGCTGGCGGAAGGAGGTATCTCCAGCTTTGAGGTGCGCAGCTGGTTCGGCGTGATGACCACAAAGGGGACACCGCGCGGCGTCATCGAAAGTTTGAACGCTGCAATCAAGCAAACACTCGCGCAGCCAGCTGCAATTGCACAGTTTGATGGGCAGGGTATTGCGCCTTTGTACACAACGCCCGAAGAATTCAGCCGCATTGGCAGGGCTGATCGCGACAAATGGCGGCCTATTGCCCAATTCACCAATCGCGCCACACAATAAAATTTTGCTGCCGAATGGACTTAATCCGATATCCGAAAAGACCACCGTAGACTCAAACTTCCAACAGGACTTTTTGTTTCTTGCGACGTATCTTACTGATTTACGGCGCTAATATTGTCGACAGAGACCGACCTCTGGCTCCACAAACTCGGTGGCAGTCATCCGGAGAGCTGCTGCGCGGTAAGGGCGTCGCTCGCGGTCGCTATCGCCGCCTCGCTTGGCTCGGTGCGACCCAGTGAAACATGCCGGCCATCGGTGCCCAGCACGATCCATCGCATTTCAGTTGTTGCATTCATCGTCACTCTCCGTCTCGCGTGACGGACGCTTCGCGCTGTGTTTCGCGCGAGCCAAGGCAATAAAGCGCCAGGGATCGCAATGATCCCTGGGCTATGCGCTGATCATCCAAACTGTGGCTGCGCAGCTTCATTCAGCGACGCGGTAGACTGTGTAGGACCCTTTCGCGCCCTGCTTGTTCGGGCCGACCTGGCGAATACGCTCAGCAATCTCCACCGTGATGCCCTGGCGCTTTTTCAGCCCGGCGAAAAAGCCGCGCACCGTGTGTTGCGCCCAGCCGGTTGCCTCGGCGATTTGCGCCACTGTCGCGCCCTCAGGGCGGCGGAGCATGGAAAGCACCACTTCCTGCTTTGTGCCCTCGCGTGGCTTGCGGGGCGCGCCCGTGGCGCGTGTGCCGCGCCGTGAGAGCGCGTTGCGCAGCATGTCCATCGCGCGCGCAATCGGGTCTTTATCCGCGTTGGCCGGTGGCGTTTCTTCCCAGGCTGCGAGCAAGCGCTCGGCGGCTTCGCGCAGGTTCACGCTGGCCATGTTGGGCGCCTCGGGCGCGGCCTGGGCGGGCTCGTCGGAGGGTTGCTCGTCAGCATGCGGCGCGTTGTCTTCCCCGCCCTGCGGCGCCGGGTCGCGCGCCACGCGCCCCTCATTCGGGTCAATGCCAATGGCGCGCAGCCCCTCATCCGTCACTTGGATAAGGATCGGCGTGCCATCCGCATCCTTGCGCCATACCATCGCCAATTGATCGCGCGGTGCAGCGACCTCAATCAGCAGGCGGCTTTTGATCAGGCTGTTCACCACCGCGCGGCAGGCAGCAACTGGCAAATGCTTCGGCGCAATCGCCAGCAATTGCGGGTGCTGCGCGCCATGGCTCAATACAATCCGCTGCGTATCTGAAAGCTTCATCGTCTTCGTCTCCGGTTGCGGGCGCCGACCATCGGCCCCTACTGCCGGGAGCCCCGCGGGCGGACCCTGCGGGGCAGTGCGGCGCCGCTGTGCGGCGGGCTGCGCTTCAATCCTGCGCTTCGGCGGCGATGCCTTCGTTGATCACGAAGCCCGTCAGGTAGGGCAGGCCGGCGGGGATGCCCGTCTCGCGGCTGGTGCGTTGCGTGATGCGCCAGCCCATCCATTCCGCGGTGGTCTTTGCGATGGCGTCCGCGAGGCTCGCGCCGTAATGCATCTGGCTATTCACCCCATCCGCGAAGTGGCGCCCGTAGCGGCTGTCGAGAAAGGCGCGGACCGAGGCGGGATCCGTGCTTGTCGCGTTGTGGATCGCGGTGAAGGCGATCGGCCAGGCAGGGGCGGCGTGTTCGCGCATGGTGCCCCAGAAACCCCAGTCTTGGTTTTCGGTGGGAAGGATCGTGCTCATCTGTTTGTCTCCGTCATCGGCGGGGAAAATCCCCTGCGCGTGACAGACTATTCGCGCTGTGATGGGGGCTGAGCCAAGCGAAATAGAGCGTTATTTCATTGCTATGTTCAGCAGGGTTTGATCATGATGTGAGGGCCAGAAGCTGCCGCTGTCTGGCCCTTCATTGTCATGATTAGCGGCGCTTCTTGCTGCGCTTTGCGGCGGCTTGGCCGGCGGCGTAGGCTTCCGCGAGCGAATTGCGAATGGACCAGACGGCGACGTCGTGGAAATCGAGTGCGTCGCGGTTTCTGGTTTCCAGCGTTTCAACCGAGGGCATGTGCCGCTTGGCGATTTCCAGGAAAAGCTGGTCGGTTGAAAGGGTTTCGTTCATCTTGGTCTCCTTGCTGTGGCGCCGGGGAGTTTCCCTGCGCCTGAGGGACCATTCGCGCTGTAGCGGGGGGCGAGCCAAGCGAGGTTGAGCGTAATTTCGTTGCTATGATTGGGAAATTTCAATCATGATCTATTGGTTGCGCGCGCTGCAGTGACATCGGCGAAGGTTCGGTCCTCGCCATCCAGTATCGCGGGTTGGCCCGTTTCCTCCTGCCAACGCTGCACAATCACATCGCAATAAGCGGGATCAATCTCCAGCAGCACCGCGCGCCGCCCAGTGCGCTCGGCCGCGATCATCGTCGTGCCCGAACCGCCAAAGCAATCCAGCACCGTATCGCGCGGCTTGCTGCTGTTGCGGATGGCACGCTCCACCAACGCGACCGGCTTCATCGTCGGGTGCAGATCGTTCCTCGCCGGCTTGTCGAAATGCCAGACATTTCCCTGGTCGCGCGCACCGCAAGCGACCGTTCCAATCGCCGGGTAATCCCGGTCCCTGGTCCCAGGTGTAAAGCCCAAAGCGGCGCCAACCCCGCGCACGCATCCATTCCAGCCACCCCTCCCAATAGGGCTGCCATTCATTCTCACGATGGATCAGGCCAAGATTGACCAGCGCCTGACCATCCGGCCGCAGCGCCGCGTCCAGATGCTGAAACACGCCCTGCATCAGCGCATCCCAATCCATCACACCGCCGGTGGTGTAAGCCCGCTGATTGCCATAGGGCGGGCTGGTAAACAGCATCGCTGCGCGTTCGGTTTCCATCACGCGCGCGACCGTCGCCGCGTCGGTGCTATCGCCACACAACAGCCGATGCTCGCCCAGCAACCACAAATCACCGGGGCGCGAGACTGCCTGGCGCGGTGCCTCGGGCTCAGCATCGGCGGGATCGTCGGCGTCATCGCCAATCGCGGGCGCGGCAGGGTTCTCGGCGGTGTCCGCGGACAGGGCCTCGGGCGCAGCGCCGTCGGACACGGCATCTCCAGCCGCCGCGAGGATGCCCGCAAGTTCATCCGCCGAGAAACCAAGCGCCGCCAGGTCAATCTCCGCCGCTTGGACGCTCGCCAGAGCATCGCGCAGCAGCGCCTGGTCCCAGGTGGCGTTTTCTGCGATGCGATTATCAGCGAGGCGCAGCGCTTCCTTTTGCGCGGGTGCCAAGTGCTTCAGCACAATCACCGGCACCTTGGCGATGCCGAGCGCTTCTGCCGCCGCCAACCGGCCATGACCCGCAATCAGCACGCCATCCTCGTCCACCAGCAACGGATTGGTGAAGCCGAAGGCCTGCATGCTGGCCATGATTTGCGCGAGCTGCGCCGCGTCATGCACGCGCGCATTGCCGGCATGCGGGCGCAGCGCGGCAATCGCGCGGAGTTGGATCCGCTCGGCCATCCAGGGAAGCGTCATGGGGGGTATCCAGGTTTTGGAGTGTGGGGAGCGCGTCAAACTCAGTGACAAACGGCGGGATTCGGCGACCGGCATGTGGGCGACCGACGCCACC
>CAIYMY010000217.1 GCA_903927465.1 uncultured Rhodospirillales bacterium
CCAGGGTTCGTTCCGCATGGCGGCAAGCAAGGCATCGCGAATACGCTCATCCGGGACGCCTTCGGCCTTTTCAGGGGGCAGCAGCAGCCCATGCAGCAAATCCGCCCGGCTTATCAGGCCGCGTAGCCGACCTTCTGAGACGACGAACACCAACTCCCATGGTTTAGTACCCATGTGTCCATGTCCTTAGCTCGATGGACATGATGCGCAATGGCTGGCTGCTGAGCCTATTCCATTCATGACAGCAGTGATCGACGATGTCATCGTGATTGCAAAACACGCGATTGGATAACCAATTGTCGCGCATGAACTGCCTGATATTTTCCATTACGTTTAGCTCGGGATATTTTGGCGGCAGCGCCAGCAAGGTGATGTTAGCGGGCACGGTGACCTCACCCGAAAGGCGCCACCCAGCCTGATCGAGCATTAGCACCGCCTGCTTGCCGAGGCTGACCATGCCGCTGGTTTTAGCCAGATGCAGGTTCATCGCTGCTGTGTTGCAGAAGAGCAGCACCAGGGCCGCGCCCTTGCCCTCCAGCGGGCAGACGGCGCCGAAGATATAGGCCGAAGCGTAGCGCTGGTCCCGTGGCGCTGAAGGCCGGGTACCGCGCCGCGCCCAGCGGCGGGTGATGCTATTCGTCGACGCGAAATCCCTGCCACAGCCAATGCCCGAGATCGCAAAGCCGCCAGCGCACCGCTCCGTGAAACGATGGTATCGGGCCGCTTTCAATCTGTGCAGCCAGCGCCTGGCGATAGGTATCGGTGAGGATGGGCCTCTGGCCTGAGGCTTTACGGTCAAGCAGGCCTTCCGGCCCTTCGGCGTTGAACCTCAACACCCGTCAAACGTATAGGTTTGACCGCACAATCTGCAATGTGACTTTGCCGAGACGTGCTGCCTCCGTGCGCTTACCGCCATCATGGATCGTTGCCAGCGCCAGCAGGCGGCGTGCTTGGGGCGCATCCTTACTCTGCCGCGCCAGGCAGGAAAGATCAGAAGCGTTGAAGTCACAACGTAAGGTGATCGCCCATGGTATGGTGAAACTCCTATGCTCACCACATTGAATCTCATCTACACCGCGTCGGGGAATCACATAATTGAGTCGCCACGCGCGGGATTTGGCATTAGTAAGTGAAAACACGGCCTGGAGCCAAAATTGACCCACATCCTTCCACGCCGCTCTCGCATCGCAATCGCCAGCCTGATGGCGCTGCTTCTCTTCGCGGCCAATGTCGCGCAAGCCTGCACCTCGCTGGTTTACCGCGACCAGGCGGGGCGCGTGTACTTCGGACGTACGCTCGAATTGGCCATGGAGCTGCCCTATCGGGTCACGGTGTTTCCGTCCGGGCTTTCCTACAGTTCGCGCACCTCGCCCCAGGCGCCGGGGGCGACCTGGACGACGCGCTACCGCATGCTGGCCGTCACCATGCCTGATACGGGCCCGGATGACTTGAAGATCGTCGAAGGCTTCAATGAGGCAGGGCTGACCTTCAGCCTGCTGGCATTTGCCAGTGCGGCGGGGCCGAGGGATTCCGCCCTGCGCACCCGCGCCGCCCTCGCTGCGATCGACTTGGGCGCCTTTACCTTGGGCCAATTCGCGACGGTGGCCGAGGTGAAGGCAGCGCTGGCGGCTCAGCCGGTGTTGCTGACGCCGCTCGGGCCGGGGGGGGGCGCCGCCAGCCCCTTCCACTTCGTCCTGCATGACCGCTCCGGCGGGTCCATCGTTGTCGAATTCGTAAATGGCCAGCAGTTGGTGCATGACAATCCTGTCGGCGTCATGACCAACGGGCCGTCGCTACCTTGGCACCTGACCAACCTCGCCAACTACAGCTTCCTGCGGAACACGGATGTGTCCACCGGCCAGTTTGGCACGCTGGCGGTCGCGCAGCCTGATTCAGGCATTGCGACCCAGGGGTTGCCGGCGTCCAACACCTCGGTCGGGCGCTTCGTGCGGGCGGCCTACTACGCCCAATACGCCGAGAAGGTCGTGGCCCCAGATGATGCCGTTCGAACGCTGGGGCGCATCATGAACAACTTCGATCGCCCGCGGAATATCACGATCGACCCGCGCGGGGCGAGCGGGGAGGGGCTTAGCTTCCCAACAGCACCTGGGGTGGCCGTGCCGGATTTCTCCAGCGAGTACACGTCCTGGACCTCGCTGACCGATCTGGACCGCTCAACCCTGTATCTGCGAACCTATGGCGGCATGAATTACGTGAAGTTCGACCTCACGACGATGGCCGGAATCACGCGGACTCAGTCCATCCCGCTCGCCTCGTTGAACGGCATGGCCGATGACGGCACGGCTGCCTTGGCCGCGGCGCGATAGGCAGCGCCAAGGACCAGGCGCTCGCCTGAGGCCGCCGAACTTCGCGACGCCTCGGGCCTATCAGTAATTGTATGCGCTAGGTGGGTTTCGTCCATCGGACCGTGAACCTATCACCAAATAGCAGCTTCATTGCTGCCTCGTCGCCCGGGAAATGGCCGCCTGTCCGCACCGACCGGCGGAGCCTGTTCCACATATAAACATCTCTTAGTTAGGCGGGAGGGGGCAGTTTGGTCAAGTTTCCGGCAAGAAAGCGCGCCTCGCCCTCAGTAGGCGGCATAAAGATACATCGGCAGTGGCTGCGTCTCGTCCGTGACCGAGGTCACGCCCGGCACACCCTCTGCCAGGACCCGAAGGCCGCGTTTGATGGCGTCCGAGCGGGAAAAGCCGTGAAAGGTCACCGTGCCATCCTTCACATCTACCATGATATGATAAGTATCGGCCCAGGGTTCGTTCCGCATGGCGGCAAGC
>CAIYMY010000218.1 GCA_903927465.1 uncultured Rhodospirillales bacterium
GCTTGCCGCCATGCGGAACGAACCCTGGGCCGATACTTATCATATCATGGTAGATGTGAAGGATGGCACGGTGACCTTTCACGGCTTTTCCCGCTCGGACGCCATCAAACGCGGCCTTCGGGTCCTGGCAGAGGGTGTGCCAGGCGTGACCTCGGTCAAGGACGAGACGCAGCCACTGCCGATGTATCTTTATGCCGCCTACTGAGGGCGAGGCGCGCTTTCTTGCCGGAAACTTGACCAAACTGCCCCCTCCCGCCTAGGCCGCGCCTTACAGCTATGTTAAGCCGTCGACGCTGGGCGGCATGAGGCGCGAGTCTCAGGCCATCAGGCAGCCAGCAGCATTGTTCTAGGGATCGCGGGCCAAGACCCGCCAAATGGAGAGTTACGCGATGAGCGATACCGCCGAGAAGGTCAAGAAGATCGTGATCGAGCACCTTGGCGTCGAAGAAGCCAAAGTGACCACTGAGGCATCCTTCATTGACGACCTGGGCGCGGACAGCCTTGACACCGTTGAACTGGTGATGGCGTTCGAAGAAGCCTTCGGCGTGGAAATCCCCGATGATGCAGCGGAAAAGATCACGACCGTGAAGGACGCGATCGACTACATCGAAAAGCACAAGGGCGCCTGAGCGCCCCTTCGCTGATCCAACGGGGAAACGCGCGTGTTCCAAAAGGGTTTTGCGCCTCGTCGCGTTGTCGTGACGGGCATGGGTATTGCCTGCCCGCTGGGTGTTGGCGTTGAGCATGTGTGGAAGCGCATGCTGGCCGGCCATTCCGGCATTGCTGCCATTAAATCCTTTGATGTGTCCACCCTGCCGGCGCGCATCGCGGGGCAAATTCCCGTGGGCCAGAAGGCGGATGGCGGGCTCGATATCAATGAATGGATCCCGGTCAAGGATCAGAAAAAGATGGATCGCTTTATCCAATTCGCGATGGTCGCGGCGGATGAAGCGGTAACCGATTCCGGCTGGGTCCCGCAGGATGAAGATCAGCGCTGCCGCACCGGCGTGATGATCGGTTCCGGCATTGGCGGGCTTGAGACGATCCACGAAGCGGCTTCCCTGATCTTGCAAGGCAAGATCAAGCGGATATCCCCCTTCTTCATCCCATCAGCGCTCATCAACTTGGCATCCGGCCAGGTTTCCATCCGCTACGGCTTCAAAGGCCCCAATCATTCCGTAGTGACCGCCTGCGCCACCGGCGTACATGCGCTGGGCGATGCGGCGCGTCTGATCGCGCTTGGCGATGCGGAGGTGATGGTGGCCGGTGGGGCTGAAGCGGCAGTGGGCGAGATCGGCATGGCCGGCTTCTGCGCCGCGCGCGCCCTTTCCACAAACTTCAACGACAATCCAACCGCTGCATCCCGCCCCTGGGATGAATCGCGCGATGGCTTTGTCATGGGCGAAGGCGCCGGCGTGGTTGTGCTGGAAGAATTGGAACACGCCAAGGCGCGCGGTGCCAAGATTTACGGCGAAGTGATCGGCTATGGCATGAGCGGTGATGCCTATCACATCACCGCCCCGGCTGAGGGCCATGATGGCGCCTTCCGCGCCATGAAGGCCGCCCTTGCCAGCGCCGGCATTACGCCAGAGCAGATCCAGTATGTGAATGCGCATGGCACCTCCACCCCGCTTGGGGATGACCTTGAACTGGAAGCGGTTGAGCGCCTTTGGGGCGATGCGGCGCGCGGGCTTGCCATGTCTTCCACCAAATCGGCTGTCGGGCATTTGCTGGGTGCGGCCGGCGCGGTGGAGGGGATATTCTCCATCCTCGCTATTCGTGACCAAGTGGCCCCCGCCACGCTCAATCTTGAAAAGCCATCGCGTGAAAGCGCGATTGATCGCGTGGCGAAAGAACCCCAACCGCGCAAAATTGATATCGCGCTGTCCAATTCCTTCGGCTTTGGCGGCACGAATGCCTGCATCATCTTCCGCGGCGCCCCTTAATCTAGAATGAGCGAAACTACGCCCGCGCCGCGCAAACGCCGCGGGCGGGCGGCGCTTGTGCTGCTCAGCCTATGCCTGGCCGTGCTGATTGGCCTGGGTGCGGCGGCCAAATGGGCGCGCGATATCTACGAAGCCCCTGGGCCGCTGGCCGCCGATAAGGCGCTGGTCATTCCGCGCGGCGGGACTGAAGCCATTGCCAGCGCGCTGAAGGAAGCCGGCATCATCGCCGATGGTCGGCATTTCCTGATTGCAAGTCAGCTCACGAAAAGCGCCGGCCCCTTGCGCGCGGCGGAATTCGCTTTCCCGGCAACCGCTTCACTGAAGCAGGTCCTGGAAATCCTGCGTGAGGCAAGGTCTATCCAGCGCCGCGTGACGATCCCTGAGGGGCTTTCCGCCATGCAAGTCCAGGCTTTGTTGGATAAGACCGAAGGGTTGATGGGTGAGGCGGAGCCGATCGCCGAGGGCAGTATCCTGCCCGAAACCTATGCGTTTGAATGGGGCGATAGCCGCGCCGCGCTCATCCGCCGCGCCCAGGCCGCCATGAATACCGCACTGGCCGAAGCCTGGCGGGACCGTGCGCCCCATCTGCCGATCCGCAGCGCGCGGGAAGCACTGATTCTTGCTTCCATCATCGAACGCGAAACCGGCAAGGCCGAGGAACGCGCGCTGGTCGCTGCCGTTTTCATCAATCGCCTCAGGCGCAATATGCCTATGCAATCAGACCCTACGGTGGTTTACGCGGCAACAGGTGGGGCAGCGCTGGAACGCGCCATTACGCGGGCCGATCTGGACCGCGACAGCCCCTTCAATACCTATCGCAATCGCGGCTTGCCGCCGGGGCCGATTGCCAATCCAGGGCGCGACTCGCTCCGCGCCGCGACTCGGCCCGCGACCAGCAATTTTCTATATTTTGTGGCGGATGGTTCGGGCGGGCATGCCTTCGCGGAAACGCTGGACGCGCATAACCGCAATGTGGCCCGCTGGCGGGAAATTGAGCGGCAGCGGGGCAGTAGGCAATAAAACAAAACCCGCGGAAGCTGCCCTCCGCGGGTTAGAACGGCACGGTAAAAAGACGCCTCAGGCGGCCTTGGCGACCTGGGCACGCTCCAGGCGGCGCTTCAGCACAATGGCGCCCACCGTCAGCTTGCGGTCCGGCGTGCCGAGCAGGAAGGCATCAAGCCCGCCATTATGTTCGACGGTGCGGATGCCATTGGTGGAAAGGCGCAGCTTGATTGGCGCGGCCAGAATTTCCGACCAAAAGGAGCTTTCCTGCAGATTGGGCAGGAAGCGGCGGCGGCTTCTGTTATTGGCGTGGCTGACATTATTACCCGTCAGAACACCCTTGCCCGTAATGATGCAGCGGCGAGACATAGCGGAAATCCAAACATAAGGGCGCGCAAGACAGCCTGCACGCGGGTTCAACATGAAGAAGCGCTTTTGGCGGGAAGCTCGGGGCTAGTCAAGCCCAGGAGCATTTTCAAGCAAAGCGATTTCGCTTGGCAACTCGGAAAATGCGACAAAACCAAAGACTGGGGATGCTTTAACGCGTTTCAACGCGGCGAAGGGGCCCCAGTTGGAGGGGGGTCGCGAAATTCGCCGCTTTCCACCGAAGCCAAGGCCTGGCGCAGCACGCCCGCCACGGCACGGTCGTCCAAGGTCCGGGTCAGCACCCCAAGTGCCCCGCCCAGCAGGGCAGAGGCGATGGAAATAGGTTGGATTTGCTGCTCCAGCATATATTCAATCGCCTTGTCCACGACCGAACCGGCATGGCTTAAATCCTCGGGCGCGATGCCTTCCGGGTCCATCTGCATGGGTAACTCCTGAATGTAACAGCCAAATAGGGAGGCTCAGAGGCCAGGGGAAGGGGGTGCCGCATTGGGGCGCTGCCGGGGCATCTCCAAATCGGCTGCGGCCTGGGCGCGCGCTGCTGCCTCGGCCGCGGCCATGGCTTCGGATTGGCGGCGCCACATATCGGCATAAAGCCCGCCGGCGGCGATCAAGCCGCCATGGGTGCCGCGTTCGGCAATGGCGCCATCCTGCAGCACAATAATCTCATCCGCTTCCACCACCGTGGAAAGCCGATGCGCAATGACAAGCGTGGTGCGGTTGCGCGCCACGTCCCGCAAAGCCGCCTGAATGTCCTGTTCGGTCCGGGTATCAAGCGCGCTGGTTGCCTCATCCAAAATCAGCAGACGGGGGTCTTTCAGAATGGTGCGCGCAATGGCGACTCGCTGCTTTTCACCGCCCGAAAGCTTGAGGCCACGTTCACCCACGCGAGTCGCATAACCATCTGGCAGGCGCGTCACGAAATCATGCACCTGCGCAAGCCGGGCCGCGTTTTCAATTTCCGCATCAGTAGCACCAGGCCGGCCATAGGCGATGTTGTAGCGAATGGTGTCGTTGAACAGCACAGTATCCTGCGGCACGACGCCAATGGCAGCGCGCAGGCTTTGTTGCGTCATGCCGCGCACATCCTGCCCATCCACCAAAACGCGCCCACCCGTCACATCATAAAAGCGAAACAGCATGCGAGAGATCGTGGATTTTCCCGCCCCGGTCGGCCCCACAATCGCGAGCATCCGCCCCGGAGGGACGGTGAAGGAAACCCCCTTCAGAATTTCCCGATCCGGCCGATAGCCAAAACGCACATCCTCAAACCGGATTTCACCAGCCCCAAGGGCCAGCGGCACGGCATTGGGTGCATCGCGTACTTCGGCGGGCACATCCAGCAGCGCGAACATCTGCTCCATATCCGTGAGCCCCTGCTTAATTTCGCGATAGGCGAAGCCAAGGATGTTCAAGGGCTGATAAAGCTGAATCAGATAGGTATTCACCATCACCAGATCGCCAATACTCATGCTGCCATCGGCAATGCCGCGGCCCGCCAGCAGCATGGTGATGGTAAGCCCAACCGCCATGATGGTGGCCTGGCCGGCATTCAGCATATTGAGCGTGGTTTCGCTTTTGACATAGGCGCTTTCGTAGCGCGTCATGCTTTCATCATAGCGCCGCGATTCATGCGCTTCATTGCCGAAATATTTGACGGTTTCGTAGTTCAGCAGGCTATCCACGGCCTTGGTATTCGCTTCTTCATCCGTCTGGTTCATCTGCCGGCGAAAACGCAGGCGCCAATTGGTGAAAATCAGCGTGAAGGCAACATAGGCGATGATGGTGCCAAGCATGGTGAGTGCAAAGGACGCCGCGAACATCCACCAGAGAATGACCGAGACGAACAGAATTTCGACAATCGTCGGGATGATGTTGAACAGCAGGAAATTGAGCGATGTCGCGATGCCGCGCACGCCCCTTTCAATCACGCGCGAAAGCCCGCCGGTTGCGCGGTCCATATGAAAGCGCATGGAAAGCGCGTGCAAATGGCGAAACACGTCCAAGGCCACGCGGCGCCCGGCGCGCGCCTGCACCTTGGAAAACACGGCATTGCGTAATTCCCCAAGCGCCGAGGACATCACGCGAAGCAAGCCGTAGCCCACCAGCAGGGCAATCGGCACGGCAATCACTGCGCCAGCGCCCGATTGCGGCGCCAGCGCATCCACGGCACGCGCATAGGCGATGGGCACCAGCACATTCGCCGCCTTGGCCGCGGCCAGCAGCAAAAGCGCGCCCACCACACGCAGCCGCAGCATTGGCTCGCCCGCCGGCCACAGATGCGGCGCGATGCGGCCGAGTGCCGGGAAGGGAACGCCGGCACTGGGCCGGTTCGGGGGGGGGGCGGGCGGGATCATGGTTGCCCCCTCATGGGCCAAGGCAGCCCTCCCGAGCAAGCCCAATAACCTGATCCGCAAAGACGGATCAGGTTATTGCTTTGTTTGAGCGACCGATTCACCGTTCCGGCGTGCCGCCTCCACGGATCGGGCGCTTGTCATGTTTGAGCGACCGATTCACCGTTCCGGCGTGCCGCCTCCACGGATCGGGCGCTGCTGCCTCGCACTTGCCTGAACCATGATGCTAGAAAAGGGCATGGACCGCTTCGCCCGGCATATCGCTGCCTGCAACAACATCCCCTCCCCTACCGGTTTTCTCGCCTTTCACATGGGCGGTGTGCAGGTGGGCTTCATCACGCCGGAATTAGCCCGCGCGCTGACCTTCCGCCCGCGCGATTTCCATTTCGATCAGCATGGTGTGGCCTTGGCTGGCCGGCTGAAGACAAGCGGGGCGCGGAGCGATGCGCTCGCCGCCGCCCTGCCCAGCCTGGCTGAGAGTGGGTTTCTGCGCATCCGGCGCGAAGCCTTTGATGTCCGCCAAACCAGCGATGGCCAGGTCATGGCCACGCTTGATCGCGGGGCGCTCCCCGCCTTTGGCGTCATGTCCCAGGGCGTGCATGTGAATGGCCTGGTGCGCCGCGCGGATGGGCTGCATGTCTGGGTGGGCATCCGCGCACGCGACAAGGCCGTGGCGCCGGGGCAGCTTGATAATCTGGTCGCGGGCGGCATTCCGGCGGGGCTCACGCCGGCCGAAACCCTGGTGAAGGAGGCGGGGGAGGAAGCCTCCCTGCCCCCGGAACTGGCGGCGCGGGCACGGCCTGTCGGGCGGGTTTCCTATATCCTGCTGAATGATGAGGGGCTCCGGCGTGATGTGCTGCATTGCTATGATTTGGACGTGCCGGAAGACATCATCCCAAAGCCCAATGATGATGAGGTGGAGCGTTTTGAGCTTTGGCCCGCCCAGCGCTTGCTGGAAGCCGTGGCCGATTCGGATGACATCAAATTCAACGTCAACCTCACGTTGATTGATCTTTTTTTGCGCGAAGGATTGCTGGCCGATCCTGATGGTTCCTTGCGCGCGGGGTTGGATCAGGGGCCGGCGTAGCGCGCCATCTGGACAAGCCGTATTTCCCTTTTACAGATGGCTTTTAAGAAGGTTGAGGATTGATAGCGTTATGGTGGACCTAACACGGGTCTGGGATGTGATGGTCGCGGGTGGTGGCAATGCCGCGCTTTGCGCCGCCATTACGGCACGCCGGGCCGGGGCAAGCGTATTGCTGGTGGAACATGCGCCTCGCAGCATGCGCGGCGGCAATAGCCGGCACACGCGCAATCTGCGCGCGCTGCATCCGGCGCCGACCGATGTGCTGACCGAAACCTATTTGGAAGAGGAATATTGGGACGATCTGCTGCGCGTGACGGGCGGCAAGACGAATGAGGATTTGGCGCGCATGTGCATCCGCGCATCGCAACACGCGCCGGATTTCCTGAAATCCTGCGGTGTGGTGTTTCAGCCATCGCTTTCCGGCACGCTTTCACTTTCGCGCACCAATGCCTTTTTCCTGGGTGGCGGCAAGGCGCTGGTCAATGCACTGTATCGCACCGCCGAACAGCTTGGCATTGGCATTCTGTACGATACCGAAGTGCAGCATATTGACGTGCAGGATGGCTTTGCGACGGAGGCCATCATCTCCCATCATGGCTTTCCCGAACGCGTGCGCTTCAAGGCGCTGATCGCCTCATCTGGCGGGTTTCAGGCTAATCGCGATTGGCTCCGCAAATATTGGGGCGATGCGGCGGATAACTTCCAGATTCGCGGCACGCCTTACGCGCAGGGGCGCGTTTTGCGCGATCTGCTCGATCAAGGTGTGCATGAAGTCGGCGACCCCACGCAATTCCACGCCGTCGCCAATGATGCGCGCGCACCGATGGAAGATGGCGGGCTGGCCATGCGCTTGGATTGCGTGCCCTTTGCCGTGGTGGTGAACCGCGATGTCGAGCGGTTTTATGATGAGGGTGAGGATGTCTGGCCCAAGCGCTACGCCATTTGGGGCCGGCTGATCGCGCAGCAGCCAGGCCAGGTTGCTTTTGCGGTCACAGATAGCAAGGCGTTGCATAATTACCTGCCGAGCGTTTTCCCGCCCTATAAGGCGAACAGCATAGCGGAACTCGCTGGCATGGCGGGCATTGATGCGGGCAAATTGGAAAAGGTGATCGCTGATTACAACGCGGCGGTGCGCCCCGGCACTTTCCAACCCATGAAGCCCGATGATTGCCGCACAGAAGGGCTGACGCCCCCCAAAAGCCATTGGGCGCGGCTGATTGATACGCCACCCTATTACTGCCACCCGCTCAAGCCCGGTATCACCTTCACGTTTTTGGGTGTGAAGGTGAATGACCGCGCGCGGGTCATCATGGCTGATGGCAAGCCTTCGGCGAATATCTTCGCCTCGGGCGAAATTATGGCCGGCAATATTCTGGGTCAGGGGTATCTGGCAGGGTTCGGCATGACGATCGGGACCGTATTCGGACGATTGGCGGGTGAGGAGGCAGCACGCAATGTGCGCAATTAGGGAAGGCAAGGCGCGCTGATGTTACAGGAGAACGAGACCACCGCCGAAGCCCGCCGACACATGGCGGTGTGCAATTCCTGCCGCTATTGCGAAAGCTATTGCGCGGTCTTTCCCGCCATGACCATGCGGCGCGAATTTTCAACCGGCGATCTGACGCATCTGGCTAACCTCTGTCATGGCTGCAAGGGCTGCTACCACGCCTGCCAATATGCGCCGCCGCATGAATTCGGCATCAATCTTCCGGTGACCTTCGCGGAAATTCGCGCACAATCCTATGCGCATTACGCTTGGCCGCGCGCCATGGGCACGCTGTTTGAACGCAATGGCACGGTGGTGACGCTGGCGGCCGCGCTTGGCGTGACGCTGGTGCTGCTGCTGACCATGGCTTTGGTTGACCCTTCCATTTTGTACACCGCGCAGCGCGGCGAAGGCGCTTTCTTTCGCGTCATCCCCATGTGGCTGATGGTGACATTGGCGGGCGGCACCTTTGGCTACGCCATCATCGCCATGCTGATCGGCGGCATACGCTATTGGCGCGAAGTGGGCGGCGGCGCGCCGGCACCGGGACCCATTCTGGATACGGCGGTGGATATCATCACGCTGCGCAACCTGGGCGGCGGCGGGCATGGCTGCAATGATGTGGATGATGGATTTTCCAGCCAAAAGCGCTGGATGCACCAGGCCATGTTCTTTGGCTTCATGATGTGCTTCGCGGCCACCACTTCGGGCGCTTTTTACCATCACTTTCTTGGCCTGCGGTCACCGCATCCTTTCTTTTCCCTGCCGGTGCAGCTTGGCACTTGGGGTGGCGTGTTGCTCTGCCTTGGTACTGCGGGGCTGATACGGCTGAAGATCATCACAGACCCGGTGCCGGTCGCGAAACGCCTGGTGGGCGGGGAATACGCCATGCTGTCGCTGCTGTTCCTGGTGAGTGCGACAGGGCTTTTGCTGCTGGTGGTGCGCCATACTGGGGCGATGGGCGTGATGCTCGCTTTGCATCTTGGCTTGGTTTTGGCGCTATTTGTGGCGCTTCCCTACAGTAAAATGGTACATGGGGTGTATCGCGGCTTGGCGCTGTGGCGCCATGCACGGGAAAAGCGCGGCGGTGGGATGGTTGCTGCGGAATAAACCCTTGTGGCGCAGGTTTAGCGCGCCATTTCAGGGGCGATGAACGCCATTGCCCCTGCCCTGCCCGATATCGCCATCTCCGAAATGCCCGCCTGGCTGATCGGGGAATTGCGTTCCGACCATGCCGGAGAAACCGGCGCGGTCATGATCTATCGCGGCATCCTTGCTTTCTGCAAAGACCCCGCCATTCGCGACTTCGCTGAGCGGCATGGCGCGACGGAACAAGGCCATCTTGATCTGTTGAACCCGCTGCTGCCGCCGGAGCAACACAGCCGCCTGCTACCCATTTGGCGCATCGCCGGCTGGATGACCGGCGCCATCCCCGCGCTGTTCGGCCCGCGCGCCGTCTATGCCACGATTGATGCGGTGGAAAGCTTCGTGGACCACCACTACCAGCAGCAATTGGATCGGCTTGAGGCTGAAGGGCTTTTCCCGCCCCTACAAGCGCTGCTGCGCCACTGCCAGGAAGAAGAAATCCATCACCGCGATGAAGCGCGCGAAGCAGGCGAGGGTCGCGCCTATGGCCCGCTGCTTGGCGCCTGGGCCTGGGTGGTAGGCGCGGGTTCCAAGGCTGCGGTGGTGGCGGCCAAGCGGATTTGAAGCGCGCTTGGCCTATCTGCTGATTTGCGTTTCCCGCCACCACACCAGCAAGCCACCGGCCAGGATCGCCGCAGTGCCCACCAAGGTCCAAAAATCCGGGAAGGTCTGGAATACCAGCCAGCCGATAATGGCCGCGAAAATGATTTGAATGGTGCTGAAAGGCGCCAGCATGGAAGCCGGCGCGCGCTGAAACGCGGCAACCAGCAACATCTGACCGCATAGATTGAGCAAGCCCGCCGCCACAAAGGCAGGCAGATCGCCAATATCCGGCACGGTCCAGACCAGCGGCACAAACGCCGCTGCCAGCGCCAATTGCACTGCACTTGTCCAGACCAGTGTGGTGACAGCGCCATCGCGCGGCATCATGCGCGTAATCACCAGCGCAAAGGCCCAGAGCACAGCCTCAGATAACGGCCAAAGCGCCGCCGGGCCGAATACGCCCATCCCCGGGCGCAGCACCACCAGCACGCCCAAAAAGCCAATCGCCACCGCCACCCATCGCTGCCAATCCACTTTTTCCTTGAGCAGCCAAATGGAAAATAGCACCACGATGAAGGGCGATACGTAAGCGAGTGCGGTACAATCCGCGAGGTCGAGCAGGCTCAAGCCCTGCACGAACATGACCGTGCAGAAATAAATGCAGGCGCCGCGCAGGATTTGCAGACGCGGATGGGCGCTTCGCGCCACGGCAGCGCCGCGCCAGGCCATGAAGATCAGCAGCGGCAAAATCTGAAACACCGCGCGGCCAAAACCGATTTCAAGCGAGTGGTAGCGTTCCGTCAGCACCTTGGAGGTCGCATCCACCATGGTCAGGATAAAAAACCCCGCGAGCAATAACAGCACCGCCAAAGCGCGATTCTGCGGAGGGTGCTGGTTTGATGTGGCTTGCATTATGTACCGTGGAAAAAATCATGTGGTGCGGCGCCATCCGCACCAAGGATCACCGCCGCAAGCCGCGCCATGGCCGCATCGCCAATCACGGGCGCAGCGAAGCGCTGGCATTTCGCCATCACCGCTTCGGCATCGAGCGCGAGGCCCGGATCACCCGCAATGGCACCGACGGACGCCTGATGGCTTTCACCATTCGCCAGCGTCACGATCAGCCGCGCACCACGTTTTTCGGCAGCTGTCAGTGCCGTGTCTTCCGTGAGTTCCACCAAGCCCTCCAACCGGCGCAGCGCAGGATCAGCCAGCGCCGCATCGGTATAGGCTGAAGGGCCAAGATCACCCTGCATCAGCGCGGCTGCCACTGCCCAGGAAAGGCTGAATTGCGCCTGAATGGCGCGCGCTGGTGCGCGATTGCCGGCGTAGCGCAAAGCCTCGGCATAGGTTTCAAGGCGGAGCGCCGTCACATCACCAAGCCGGTCAGCAATTGCCGCGCGCAATTCCAACGCGGCGGCAGCGGCGTAATGCGCATGGCGCACACCAGCGAAGGGCTTGATATAGGCTTGCTCGATCAACCATTCGCCTGCCGGCGCGCGCGTCGCAGGTTCATCATGGAGAAGCGCGATGCGCCGCGACTCCGCCAAGCCATCCGCAGGCGCATCCATGCCAGCACGCGCGGCTGCCGCTGCCATGGCGCCAAGGAGCACCGCATGGGCCGGGTAGCTGTTCCGCCCATCCATCCCGGCTGCAATTGGCGCGTAAAGCGCGAAGGGGATTTGGCAGGCAGCCAGGCGGATGGCGCGCGCGACCTCAGCCGCATCTCCCCCCGTAAGCCGCGCTGCCGCAGCGGCGGCACCCAGCGCATGCCAAGACCCATCCACATGCATGCCGGGTCGGATGCGCCAAATCTCTCCGGCACGGCCAGCGATTTCATAGCCAAGCGCGAAAGCGTTATGCGCCGCGCGCGGAGAAACCCGCCCCGCTGCCAAAGCCGCGATGCAAAGCGGTGCGACGGCAAGTGCCGGGCGGCCATGGGCGCGGGCCAGACCCTCATTCGCTTCATCCCAGCACATGGAAGCGGCCAGCACCGCCGCGGCGCCGGCTTCTGAAAGCCCGGCGGCGCATCCCGGCAAACGAATCGAACCAGGCATGGTGACAGCCAGCGCATCAGCAAAGCGACGCGGCGTGGCATGGCCAAGCCCTGCGATCATGCAGCCAAGGCTATCCAGCAATAGCAAGCGCGCAGCATCGGCGACTGAACCGGCAGGCCCGTTCCAGGCGAAGGCAATCACATCATCGAAATCGCCTTCAGGGCGTGCGGTCATACGTGATCCACATGGTGCGTTTCGCGACGCGATCATAAACGCCGCGGCCACGGTAATTATCATCCGCCGTGATCCAGCGGACCACAGACCAGCCACGTTCGCGCGCCATGGCCGCCAGATGATCAATCAACGCATCGGCCACGCGCTGGCCGCGCAGCGCGGGATCAACAAACAAATCATCCAGGAAGCACCCAGTGCTGGCCGATAAGGGCCGTGCGTAGGGGCGGTAATGCGCCATGCCAATCGGCACACCTTCTGCGTCCTCCGCGATCAGCCCTTTCACCTCATGCGCAGGGTCCTGCGTCCAGGACCAGACGCGCGCGCGCATTTCAGGTGTTTGAGTCACCCGGTAGAATTCGGCGTAGCCGGCATAAAGAATTTCCCAGCGCGGCCGGTGATGCGGTGCCAGCGGCACAATGCGAAGCGAGGCGGTCATGGAATAGCCTTTGGCGCGAGGTGAAACTGCACCCTGCCGATCGCTTGCAGCGCGACCATTAGGGAAGCGACATGGGCGGCTTGCAGAAAGGCGCCGCTGCCGACCAGCGCAGGAATTTCGGACAGTGGCAGTAATTCCACCGCAATTTCCTCGCCCGCATCGAGCGATTGCGCGCCATCAGCATAAGCGCCCAGCGCCAGCACGATATGGATGCGGTTGGTATGCGTGGCCGAATTGGGGCTGAGGCTGGTGATGTGGCGAAATTCCCGCGCCGCAAAGCCAGTTTCTTCGCGCAATTCGCGTGCGGCGGCTTCAGGCGGCCCGGCATCCTCCGCATCCATCACACCGCCTGGCAATTCCAGATGCACGCAGCCCGCACCATGGCGATATTGGTGGTTTACGATCAGGCAATCATCTTCCGTGATCGCCACCACATGCACCCAATCGCGATATTCCAAAACGTAATAGGGATCCAGCACCGCACCTTCCGGCGTGATGCAATGATCCGCGCGCAGCCTGATCCAGCGATCAGCATGGATCAGGCGGCTTCCGGCCACGCGCCAGGCACCTGGCCGGCGCATGGCTATTCCGCCGCGATTTGCTGGGCGTAGCTTTCCAGCGGCGCGCAGGTGCAGACCAGATTGCGGTCGCCATAGACATTATCCACACGCTTCACCGGCGGCCAGTATTTCCGCGCCTTGACGAAGGGCAGCGGGAAGGCAGCCTGTTCGCGGCTATAGGGATGCGCCCAATTCTCCGCCATCACTTCAGCGGCCGTGTGCGGCGCGTTCTTCAGCGGATTGTCGGCTTTGTCCATCCGCCCCTGTTCCACGGCGCGAATTTCGGCGCGGATCGCGATCATCGCATCAATGAACCGATCAATCTCTGCCTTTGGCTCGCTTTCCGTTGGTTCCACCATCAGCGTGCCGGCCACGGGCCAGGACATAGTGGGCGCGTGAAAACCGTAATCCTGCAAGCGCTTGGCGATATCTTCCACCAGCACGCCACCGCCCTGCTGGAAGCCGCGGCAATCTAGGATGCATTCATGCGCGACCATGCCATTCGCACCTTTGTAGAGCACCGGGAAATGCCCATCCAAACGCTTGGCCATGTAATTGGCGGAAAGAATCGCGACCTCGGTCGCGCGACGCAAAGCCTCAGGCCCCATCATGCGAATATAGGCGTAGGATATCGGCAGGATGGAGGCTGAACCGAAAGGCGCCGCACTCACAGGACCAAAGCCCGTCGCGGGGCCGGCTTCGGCCAGCATGGGGTGATTGGGTAAATGCGGCGCCAGATGCGCGGCAACGCCGATTGGCCCCACACCAGGCCCGCCGCCACCATGCGGAATGCAGAAGGTTTTGTGCAGGTTCAAATGGCACACATCAGCGCCAATCGCGCCGGGGCTGGTGAGCCCCACCTGCGCATTCATATTGGCGCCATCCATATAAACCTGCCCGCCCTTGGCGTGCACCAGCGCGCAGATTTCCTTGATCTCGGCTTCAAAAACGCCGTGTGTGCTGGGATAGGTCACCATCAGCGCGGCAAGCTTGGCGCCGTGCTGATCGAGCTTCGCCTTCAGGTCATCGATATCCACATTGCCATCGCGGTCGCAGCCCACCACCACTACCTGCATGCCTGCCATCACGGCAGATGCCGGGTTGGTGCCATGCGCGGAAGATGGGATCAGGCAAATGGTGCGGTCCGCATCGCCGCGCGAAAGATGCCAGGCGCGAATGGCAAGAAGCCCCGCATATTCACCCTGGCTGCCGGCATTGGGTTGCAAGGACACAGCCGCAAAACCGGTGATGCGCGCCAACCAGGCTTCCAGCCGTCGGATCATGGTGATGTAGCCCGCCGCCTGATCCACCGGCGCGAAGGGATGGATATTGCCAAAGCCCGGGAAGGTCACCGGAATCATCTCGGCGGTTGCGTTCAACTTCATGGTGCAGGACCCAAGCGGGATCATGCTGCGATTGAGCGCGACATCCTTGTCTTCAAGTGATTTCATATAGCGCAGCATGCCATGTTCGGAATGATGGCTATTGAAGACAGAAGCGGTCAGGAAGGGTGAAGTACGACGCAAAGCCTCCGGCAAATCCCCGGCGAGTGTCAGCGCTTCCATCGCAGGCGAGGGCTTGCCCGCAGCTTCCGCGAGCACCGCCACCAACCGCGTCAGATCGTCGCGGGATACGGTTTCATCCATGGCGATGGAAACACCGCCATCATCCAAACGCCGCAGATTGAAGCCGCGCTTCAGCGCCGCCGCCATCACGGCATCGGCGCGCGGGCCAGCTTCCAGCGTGATCGTGTCAAAGAAACCCTGATGACGCAGGGTAAAGCCAAGCCGCGAAGCCGCATCACCCGCCAACCGCGTCAGCAGGCGCACCCGCTTGGCGATACGCGTCAGCCCTTCCGGCCCATGCCACACCGCATACATGCCGGCCATCACCGCCAGCAGCACCTGCGCAGTGCAGATATTGGAAGTCGCTTTTTCGCGGCGGATATGCTGTTCGCGCGTTTGCAGCGCCAAGCGCATGGCGGGCGCACCGGCGGCATCCACGGAAACCCCCACAAGCCGGCCCGGCATCAGGCGCTTATGTGCGTCCGTCACCGCCATGAAGGCAGCATGCGGCCCGCCATAGCCCATGGGCACGCCAAAACGCTGCGCACTGCCCACCACCACATCCGCGCCCATCTCACCAGGCGGCTTCAACAAAGTCAGCGAAAGCGGATCAGCCGCAACAATCGCAAGGCCGCCCACCGCATGCACAGCAGCGATCTCAGCGGTCAGGTCGCGCACTTCGCCCGTGGTGCCAGGATATTGCAGCACCAGCGCGAAGGGTTTTTCAGCAGCGCAGGCAGCGGCAATGCCCGCCACTGCCGCCACCACAACGCGATAGCCAAGCGGCGCGGCGCGGGTTTCCAGCACGGCGCGGGTTTGCGGGTGCAAATCAGCGGCCAGCACAATTACATTGCTCTTGGCCCGCGTTGCGGCATGGGCCAGCGCCATGGCTTCCGCCACAGCGGTCGCTTCATCCAATAGCGACGCATTGGCAACCGGTAGCCCGGTTAAATCCGTCACCATGGTCTGGAAATTCACCAAGGCTTCCAGCCGGCCCTGCGCAATTTCCGCCTGGTAAGGCGTATAGGCCGTGTACCAGCCGGGATTTTCCAGGATATTCCGCAGGATCACCGGCGGCGTCAGCGTGCCATGATAACCAAGCCCGATCAGGGATTTGACATCGGCGCGGTTCTGTTCGGCCAAAGCGCGCAATTCGGCAATCGCCTCGGCCTCGCTCACCGCCGGCGGCAGGGCAGAAAGATCAGCTTCCAGGATCGCAGCGGGCACGGTGCGCGCGGCAAGTTCTTCAAGGCTGCGCGCGCCGACCGCCTTCAGCATTTCCGCAATCTCGGCTTCCGATGGCCCGATATGGCGCCGATCGAAAGCGTAATGCGCTTCCAGCGCAATCAGTTCAGCGGCGCTCATGCCAGACTATCCACGAAGGAATGATAAGCGCCTTCATCCAGCAACGCGGCGATTTCAGACGCATCGGCGGGCTCGATCCGAAAGAACCAACCACCTTGCATCGGTTCACGATTGACCAGGCCAGGGTCATCAGACAGCGCCGCATTCACTTCAATGATCTTGCCCGCAATCGGCGCATAAACATCGGATGCGGCCTTCACGCTTTCCACCACGGCGCAGGCCTCACCAGCCGCGACCACGCGGCCCAGCTCGGGCAAATCCACAAACACCACATCGCCCAGCGCATTTTGCGCGTGATCGGTAATGCCAATGGTCGCGCCATCGCCATCGGTGCGGATCCATTCATGATCTTTGGAAAAGCGCATTTCAGACATGGGACAGGGCCTTTCAGCGAGCGTAACGATGGGGGATAAAGGGCATGGGCGCGACACGGGCGGGAACCGCCTTGCCACGCACCATCAAATCAAGGGCAGTGCCGTCTTCGGCGAAGGGGCGCGCGACATAGCCCATGGCAACCGGCGCACCCACGGAAGGGCCAAACCCGCCCGAGGTGACTTCGCCAATCACCGCGCCATCCGCGCCCGCAATCGGCGTATGGCCACGCGCCGGCTGGCGGCCTTCGGGGCGAAGACCAACGCGAAGCCGCTTCGGCCCATTGGCCAATTCTTCGCGCACGCGCTCCGCACCCGGGAAATTCCATTCCATGCGCCGGCGCTTGCCGATGCTCCACACCAGCCCCGCTTCAACGGCGCTGGTCGTTTCATCAATATCGCTGCCGTAAAGGCAAAGCCCCGCTTCAAGCCGGAGTGAATCCCGCGCCCCCAGCCCCGCCGGCATCACGCCAGGCAACGCCAGCAAGCGGCGCGCAAATGCCTCCGCCTGATCCGCGGGGACCGAGATTTCAACGCCATCTTCACCAGTATAGCCGCTGCGGGAGATGATCGCCTCCACGCCACCGATATCGAAACTGCCAATGCCCATGAAGGAAAACGCTGCAAGGCCCGGCGCCAATGTTGCCAAGGCCGGCACCGCCCCCGGCCCTTGCAGCGCCAGCAATGCGCGGTCTTCATGCCGATGCAGCGTCACACCCTGCGGCAAATGCGCCGCGATATGGTCGAAATCATGATCCTTCCGGCTAGCATTCACCACCAGGAAAATCCGGTCGCCCAGATTGGCGAACATGAAATCATCCAGAATGCCGCCGCTTGGCGATGTCAGCAGCCCATAGCGCTGTCGCCCGGGCTTCAGCCCAGCCACATCCGCAGGGGTCAGCGCTTCCAGCGCCGCAGCGGCACCTTCGCCACGCAATTCCGCCTGGCCCATATGGGAGACATCGAAAAGCGATGCGGCGGCCCGGCAGTGCAAATGCTCCGCCATGATGCCGGCGGGGTATTGCACCGGCAGCGCATAACCCGCGAAGCCCACCATGCGCCCGCCCAATTCGCGGTGCAGCGCGGCGAGCGGGGTGTCCGCCAGGGATTCGGATGAGGACTCGACCACGCTGCCTCCCGCCACTTTGCGTGGCGAAATCGGTTCAAAACGTGGTCCCCCTCTGTCTGATGACCTGAGAGATTCGGTGGGTGCCTTGCCTCACCTTACTCCGTCGGTGCCATGGCTTGCGCCACGGGCTTTCCAGAGGCCCCTTCCCCGCGCGGCCCTTTTTGCCTGAGCGTTTCCGGGGACCGGTTGCGCCTTCGGCGACAGGATTGGCCTGCTCTCTCCCGCGCGGTGTCAAACGGGGTGAAAGATGAATGGCAGATCGGGCCGGGGCGCGCAATACGGAATCATTAGGCAGAAATCATCCGATGGCTAAGCCTTTGGTTAATCCTTCTCATTGAGTATAGGACTTCAAGCATTTCGGCCCGGAGCAGGCATGGACGGTTTTTTCCTTGGTCAATCCCGCATCGCGCACCACCCCCCGGTGGCGCGGTTCGAGGTTTGTGCCGATGCCCTGCTGGAATCCCATGGCGGCATGATCTATCGCGACTCGGCTTTGCGCGGTCCCTGCATGAACGGCATCAGCCTTGGCATGTTGAGCGCTTTTCTAGGCGAACCCGCCAGCATTGGTCGGCTGATGCGCCTGGATGAGGCGCTGACGCGGCGCATCTACCGCCGCCTGATCTGGGATGAGCTTGGCGCGGACCGCCTGCCACCGGGGCTTGACCTGGCGCTGTTGGCCTTCGCGCTGGAAGCCGGGCCGCATGGCGCGATCCTGGCATTACAGGATGCGCTTGGCCTTGCGCGGAGCGGCGCCTTGGACGAACCAAGCCGCACCGCCATGCAGGGGCTGGTGGCAGGGCCGGTCATCACGCGGATCTTCGCCGCGCTATTCGCTCATTGCTTGGCGCTGGGTGAATTGCCGGGCCGCGCTTTGGAACAACTGCGCGACGCTGCGATTGAAATGGCGGGGTCAGGCTGACTAAGCCTGATCTTCCAGCACCCGCCCGGCGCGGTGCCGGCGCAACAACCACAGCCCAATCAGCACCGAAACCACGAAAAGCGCCGCCGCCAGCCCCATCTGCCAGGCACCATCCACCCGGATGCCCTTGCCCAACAAGGCGAAAATCACCGTCTGCGGCACATAGCCAATCGCCGAGGCCGCCAGAAAGGCCAAAGGCGGCACCGCCGCCATGCCGGCCAGCAGATTGACCGCCAAATTATTCCCAATCGGCAGCAAACGCAGCGCCAAAGTGGCGCCAAAGGGGCTGCCAATCAGCACATCCCGCATCGGGCGCAACCGATGGCCGAAACGCCCGGCGAGCCGTGCTTCTGCCCAGGGGCGGCCAATGGCCCTCGCCCAGGCATAGGCTACACCACAGCCCAGGATTTGCGCAGCCAAGGCCAGCGCCGTGCCCTCCATTGCGCCAAAGGCATAGCCAGCCAGAAAGGCGATGCCCTGGCGCGGCACGCCGGCAGCCGTCAGCGCGGCCCCTGCCAGGACGAAAACGGCATCGCCCAGCAAGCCCTGGCCCAGCACGTAATGGTCAACCCATTCCGTCCCCGGCGCGGCGCCGAGCATTCTCAGCAGGAACCCACCGGCCATGAGGCCAAGTGCCAGCACCAGTAACCGGATCAGCGCCGCTCGCCGCCGGGCGGAAGGCGCGGGGGTGGTCATGCCTCGGGCTCGATCACCGGGCGCTTGCCGCGCCTTTGCAGCCAGGCAACGCCAATCAGATCAAGGATACTGACCGCGAGCCGATCGAGCGTGCCGTAATTGGATTTGCCGCGCACGCGCGGCCGGTGATTGACCGGTTCGCTGATCACCACGCCGCCGGCGCGCAGCGTGAGTGCCGGCAGGAAGCGGTGCATATGATCAAAATGCGGCAGGCTGAGGAACAGCGCGCGTGAAAACACCTTCAGCCCGCAGCCGGTATCCGGCGTGGCATCCCGCAGCATCCAGGCGCGAAAGCGATTGGCAAAGCGGCTGCTGAAGCGCTTCACCGCTGAATCGCGGCGATTGACGCGATGCCCGGCAATCAGCACGGGCACGCCCTTGGTGGCTTCTGCTTCGGCGCGGGCCAGAAGGCGCGGGATATCGGCGGGGTCGTTCTGGCCATCGCCATCCAGCGTCGCGATCCATTCCCCCCGCGCGGCCTTCACCCCGGTGATCACGGCAGCCGATTGCCCACAGGAAGCGCGGTGGCGCAGCACCCGCAAGGGGGCGCCTTCTGCCCGCGCCGTGGCCAATTCCTGTGGAGTTGTATCAGTGGACCCATCATCCACATAAACAATCTCGTGCGCGACACCGGCCAAAGCGGCGCTGATTTCGGCGATCAGAGGCGCGATATTCGAGGCTTCATTGCGCACCGGCACCACGACGGAAATCAGCGGCGCGGCCGGGGGCTGAGCTTTGTCGGAGGTCATGAGAATTTCGCGGTAGCAGGGCCGCCAAGTCACGGCAAGCAGGGGTGCATCGCCCCGCAACTGCCCCTATATGCGCGCCATGCCCTTCGACACACGCTCCCTGCCCGAAGATATCGCCGCCGCCCAGACCCGCAGCGCAACCCGAGCCATTGCCTTTTGGCTGCTCGGCGTAGCAGGGATGGTCTGGTTCATGGTGGGGTTGGGGGGCGCGACGCGGCTGACGGGTTCTGGCCTTTCCATCATGGAATGGGCGCCAATTTCGGGCACGCTGCCGCCGCTATCCCAGGCGGAATGGCAGCGGCTTTACGATTTGTATCGCAGCATTCCGCAGTATCAGCTGGTCAATCAGGGTTTTGGCATCGAAGGCTTCAAGGAGATTTTCTGGCTGGAATGGGGGCATCGGCTTTGGGGAAGGCTGATTGGCCTGGCCTATGTTGTGGGGCTTGCCTGGTTCTGGCTGCGCGGGCGGGTACCGGCGGCGCTCAAGCCTCGGCTTTTGCTGCTGCTGGCGCTTGGGGGGCTTCAAGGCGCCATTGGCTGGTTCATGGTGGCTTCAGGCTTTGATGCGGATAGGACAGCGGTTTCACCCTATCGGCTGGTGATCCACCTGGGGCTCGCCTTTGTGCTGTTTGGGCTGTTGTTCTGGACCGCGCTGAGCCTGTTGCGGCCCGAGCGGAATGGCCCGGTTGATGCCGGGGCGTTGCGTGGCTTGGTGCATGCGACTGCAGGGCTCGCGGTGCTCGCCATGCTGGCGGGCGGCTTTGTGGCCGGGATTCGCGCGGGCTTCAGCTACAATACCTTTCCCCTGATGGATGGCCGGCTGGTGCCGGAGGGCTATTGGGATTTGGCGCCGGCCCTGGCGAACTTCACCGCCAATATCGCCGCCGTGCAATTCAACCATCGGCTTTTGGCAACAGCGGTGTTGTTGGTGGCGGTGATTGCAGGCGTTTTGGCCTGGCGCCGGCTTTCGCCGGGCTTTGCGCGCGGTGCGGTGCTGGCGCTGGCCGGTGCGGTCGCGCTGCAATATGCGCTTGGCATCGCGACGTTGCTCGCCGTGGTGCCGGTTTGGCTTGGCACGCTTCATCAAAGCATTGCAGTGCTGGTGCTGGCGACCGCGCTCGCCGCGATTCACAGCTTGCGCCGGTCACGCGCAACCGCTTCTCTGAACGCCTGATCTTCGAGGTAAAAACCATGAACGCGCTCGGCATTACCGATGAATTGTTCTTCACGCTGCTGGATCGCGCCGGCGCCGAACGCCAATTGCGCGACGCGACCCAGGGCTGTGAGGATGGTGAGCTGTTTCTGGAATACCGCGAAAGCGAGGCTATTTCGCTGGATGACGGCCGCATCCGTTCCGCAAGCTATGATGCAACCCGCGGCTTTGGCCTGCGCGCCGTGACCGGTGAGGCAGCCGGCTATGCCCATGCAGGGGAATTGTCCGATGCTGCGCTTTCGCGCGCCGCTGCCGCGGTGAAGGCTGTACGCCAGGGCCATAGCGGGGCTTTGGATATCGCGCCGCGCGCCACCAATGCGCGGCTCTACACCGATGCGAATCCGCTGACGCAAATGGATTTCGCTGCCAAGACCGCCTTGTTGCAGGAAGTTGATGCCTATGCACGGGCGCGAGACCCGCGCGTGGTGCAGGTGATGGCTTCCATCACCGGGGAATGGCAGGCGGTGCAGATCCTGCGCCCGGATGGGCAGCGCTTCGCTGATTTGCGCCCCTTGGTGCGCTTCAATGTCTCGGTCGTAGTGGCCGAGGCTGATCGGCGGGAGACCGGCAGCTTCGGCACTGGCGGGCGCTTTGCGTATGAACGCGTGCTGGGTGGAGAAGCTTGGAAGCGCGGCGTGGATGAGGCGTTGCGCCAGGCGCTGGTGAACCTTGGCAGCGTGCCTGCGCCGGCGGGCGAGATGGAAGTGGTGCTTGGCCCAGGCTGGCCCGGCATTCTGCTGCATGAAGCGATCGGCCATGGCTTGGAAGGCGATTACAACCGCAAAAAGACATCCGCCTTCGCCGGCCTGCTTGGCCAGCGCATCGCGGCCCCCGGCGTGCACGTGGTGGATGATGGCACCATGCCCGATAGGCGCGGCAGCCTGACCGTGGATGATGAAGGCACGCCAAGCGGGCGCACCACGTTGATTGAAGATGGCATCCTGGTTGGGTTCCTGCAGGATCGCCAAAATGCCCGGCTGATGGGCGTGGCGCCCACCGGCAATGGTCGCCGCCAGAGCTATGCGCATAGCCCCATGCCGCGCATGACAAACACGGTGATGCTGGGCGGTGCCCATACGCCCGAAGAAGTTCTGGGCAGTGTGAAGCGCGGGCTTTACGCGGTGAATTTCGGCGGCGGGCAGGTGGATATCACCTCCGGCAAATTCGTCTTCAGCGCTTCGGAAGCTTACCTGATTGAAAACGGCAAAATCGGCGCGCCGGTGAAGGGTGCCACGCTGATCGGCAATGGGCCGGATGCGCTGACCAAGGTCAGCATGGTTGCCAATGACATGGCACTCGACCCCGGCATTGGCACTTGCGGCAAGCAGGGCCAGGGCGTGCCGGTTGGCGTTGGCCAACCGACACTGAAACTGACCGGGCTGACGGTGGGCGGGACAGCGGTTTAGCGTCTGATCCGCGTAGGTCGAATGACCGAAGCGGTGAATCAGCCGCTCTAAATTGTATCAGCTTGCTTTGGCGGCGCTGCGCATCAATTCGTAAGCGCCGCGCTCTCCCGAACTTGGCACAAGCCGCGTGGTGAGCCCAAGCACAGTTTCCGCGCCCCCCAGATACACATAGCCATCGGGCTGCAATTGATTGGAGATATTGGACAGCACCTGCGTCTTGGTCGCTGCATCAAAATAGATCAGCACATTGCGGCAGAAGATGATGTCAAAGCGCCCAAGAATGGCGGGATTTTCCAGCAGGTTGTAGCATTGCCAGCGCACCATCGTGCGTAACCCATCGGCAATGCGCCAGCGCCCTGAATCCGGCTTGAAATACTTGACCAGCAATTGCACCGGCAGTCCGCGCTGCACTTCGAATTGCGAAAACAACCCTTCCTGCGCGCGCGCCAGCACATCACGCGAAAGATCCGTACCCAGGATTTCCACGCGCCGCCCGCCCAGCACCGGCCCCAATTCATTGACGATCATCGCCACAGAATAGGCTTCCTGCCCGGTCGAACTCGCCGCCGACCAAACCCGCAGCGTCTGGCCAGCAGGGCGCGAAGCCGCAAGTGCCGGGAGAATCTTGCGCAAATGCTCAAATGGTTTGCCATCGCGAAAGAAGGAGCTTTCATTGGTGGTCAGCGCTTCCACCACTTCGGTCGCCAGCGGCAGCGAAGGCGCGCTACGCAACCGCCCCGCCAGCGCATCCAACGACGCCAGCCTTTCGCGCTTCAGGATCGGCGCGAGCCGCGTTTCCAACATATAGGCCTTTTCCGTAGTCAGCACGATGCCAGAACGTGCCTTCACCAGGCCAGTGAGAAACTGAAAAGATTCAGGGGTCATGTTTTTGTGCCCGGCAATTTGAAGATTTCGAGAACCCGTTCCGCCAGCAATTCCGGCGGGCATTGCAGGCTGGCGATGCCGGCGCGAGAAACCGCGCCCGGCATGCCCCAGACCACAGAACTTGTTTCATCCTGCGCGAAAACCGCGCCACCCTTGGCGACAAGGCCACGGCAGCCTTCCAGCCCATCCTGCCCCATGCCGGTCAGGATCACGGCCAGTACCCGCCCGGAACAAACGCGCGAAGCACTTTGCACCATGGGATCCACCGCGGGGCGGCAGTAATTCACCGGCGGCCCGGTATCGAGCTTTGCTACCAGCGTATCGCCACTGCCGGCTTCCACGATCAGATGATGATCACCAGGCGCAAGGTAAATGCGCCCAGGCTGCATCACTTCCCCATGCTTGGCCTCAGCGCAGGGCATCACGCCAAGCTTGTCCAAATGATCGGCTAGCATGGTGGTGAAGCCGGCCGGCATATGCTGGACGATGGCCACCGGAATGGGCAGCGGGCGCAGATTCTTAAAGAAGGTCGCCAAGGCTTGCGGACCACCAGTGGAACTGCCCACCGCCAATAAGCGCGGCGGCAGCATGGCCCTGGAAGCAGGGCGCAAAATCGGCCGCGCGCTGATGGGCAAGGGTGGCGGAGGGCGCAAGCGCTGTTCCGGTGTGCGACGCATGCGCGCCCAGCCCTGCACCTTGGCGATCAATTCATCGCGAAAGATTGGGCTGGCCGCCCCGCCAAGCGACCCCGTGGGCTTTGGCACATAATCCACTGCCCCCGCGCGCAAGGCGGCCATCGCTGCCGCCGCACCACGTTGGGTCAGCGCGCTGGCAACAATAATCGCGGTGCCTGGTGCCTGCTTCAGGATCAGCGGAATCGCTGTCATGCCATCCATTACCGGCATTTCCAGATCAAGCAGCACTACTTGCGGCTTCGTCACCGCCAGTGCGGAAAGCGCTGCCTGCCCATCAGCTGCGCGATGAACAATCCTGATACCGGGATCGGTTTCCAGAATGCGCGCCATAATGCCGCGCTGCACGGCACTGTCGTCGCACAGCATCACGCGCACTGGTTCCGTCATGGTGGCTGGTGCCGAAAAAATCACGCGGCATCCGAAAGCAGACCGGCCTGGACGAATTTATCGTGCAGGATACCGGCATCGAAAGGCTTCATGATGTATTCCTGCGCCCCGGCAGCCAGCGCCTCCACAATACGGTCAATGCTCGCTTCCGTGGTGCAGAGCACAATGATCGGTCGCGACGGCCCGTGTTCAGCGCGCACATGCTTGAGGAATTCCAGCCCATCCATGACAGGCATGTTCCAATCCAGCAGTACGGCTTCCGGCATTTCAGTACGGCAGGAAACCAGCGCTTCGGCGCCGTCCTTGGCTTCACGCACGGTAAAGCCAAGGCCTTCCACTATGCGCCGCGCGGCCCGCCTTACTACCGGGCTATCATCAACGATAAGGCAAGAGCGATTCTGCATGATGTTCTTCATCCAATATTGAGAAGACGTTCGACATCCAGCATGATAATCAGCCGGTCTTCTTCGCGATAAACGCTGAGCGATACGTCGCGCCAAAGTGGGTCGAGTGTTGGGGGATTGGGGCAAATTCCAGCGGTAGGCAGGGGCAACACTTCACCTACCTGGTCGACGATCAGGCTGTATAATTCACCTGCCTGTTCCACCACCACGCTCATGGCCTTGTCGGCATTATCGGCAGGCGGCAGGCCAAGGCGTCGGCGCAGATTAATCGCCGTAACAATACGCCCACGCAGATTGAGCCCACCGGCAACTTCCGCAGGCGCGAGCGGAATCGGCGTGATCGCCTGCGGGCCCAACACATCGCGGACCAGCAGCACGGGAATGCTGCATGTCTGGCCCGCCACAGTCAGGGTCAGGAAGACTTCGTCTTCCCGTTCGGCCAAAGCCTGCGCGGCCATGGAAGCGCCGGTACGCTGGGTTTCGCTGATGCTTTGCATAATACCCTCCTCAGGCGGCAATCGGTGAGCTCAGGCACTCGCGCAACGAAGACAGCAGCGCATCCCGGTCATATTTCGCGACATAATCAGTGAAACCGGCTTCCCGGCCGCGCGCGACATCTTCAGGTTCAGCGCGTGAGGAAAGGGCCACCATCGGCAAGCGTATCCAGGCGCCCGAAGCGCGCACATTGCGGGCGAAGCTCAGCCCATCCATTTCCGGCATTTCAATATCGGAAATCAGCGCTTCGAATTCCACACCCGCATCACGCAGGCGCAGCGCCTCGGCCGGGCTTTCCACCGCGGTCACATCAAAACCGGCTGCGGAAAGCGCTGGCACCACCAAGTGACGGAAGAAGGTGCTGTCATCAATCAGCAGCAAGCGCTGTTTTTGATTGGAAGTAGAGGATTTCCGATCACCCCGGAACCAATCGCCACCCGCATGCGATAGCCAATAGACCGTATCAATCACATCCGTAACGCGTTCGGCAATGACCGCGCTACCAAGATAACCCAGCCGATCCGACCCAGGATGGATCAGTAAGGGTTCTTCGACCACATCAAGGATCTCATCCACCATCAGCCCCATGCTGCGCTGACCTTCAGTAAAGACCAGCACGGCCTGACGGCCCGATGCGGGCGCTTCCCAATGCCCGGCGATCGGCACCATGGGCATCAATTGGCCACGATATTGCACAACCGGCGTACCGCCTGACATTTCAATGCGCTCCACCGGAATATCCTCAAGCCGCGCCACCAGGCCAAGCGGTACGGCCTTCGGCGTTTGATCGCCGGCACGGAACAACAGTAGCGATGTGCTGGAATCTGAGCGGATTCCAACGGCTACGCTCATGGTCTGCTGATCCTCCACACGATCTTCGGCAGTAATACCGGCGCCACGTGCCACGCCATTCGGGTCCAGGATCATGATTACGCTGCCATCACCCAGAATGGTATTGCCGCTGAACATGGTGATGTGGCGCAGGATGGGTGCCACCGGCTTCACCACAATTTCTTCCGTGTCAAACACGCGGTCCACCACAATGCCAAAGACATTGGCGCCGACCTGCATCACAACAACATAACCCTTGAGGCCACCCACCGGCGCCTCACGCAGCCGCAACAGCGATGATAGCGACACCAACGGCAGCAGGCGATCACGCAGCCGCAGCACAGGCGCATCCTTGATCATTTCAATGCGCGTATTGCCTTCATGCTCATCGCCAACGCGTACCAATTCCACCACGCCAATCTGTGGAATGGCGAAGCGCTCACCACCCGCCTGCACGATCAGTGCCGAAACAATCGCAAGCGTCAGCGGAATCTTGATGGTGAAGGTGGTGCCGCGCCCTTCCTTTGAACGCAATTCGATCGTGCCGCCGATTCGCTCAATATTCGTCTTGACCACATCCATCCCGACCCCACGGCCAGAGACAGAGGTAATTTGCTGCGCCGTCGAGAAACCCGGGCGGAAGATGAAGCGCAGCACATCATGTTCGCTCATCTGCGCGAGTTCGGCTTCGGTCGTAAGACCCTGGGCCAGCACCTTGGCGCGAATCTTATCCACCGGCAGACCCCGGCCATCATCACCGATTTCGATGATGATATGCCCGCCCTGATGATACGCATTCAACAGAATGCGCCCGGTTTCCGGCTTGCCTGCCGCGCGACGATCAGCGGGCCCTTCCAGCCCATGATCCCCGCTATTGCGCACCATATGCGTGAGCGGATCCTTGATCAGTTCCAGCACCTGGCGGTCCAATTCGGTATCGGCGCCGCGCATCTCAAGATCAATTTTCTTGCCCAATTCATTGGCCAAA
>CAIYMY010000219.1 GCA_903927465.1 uncultured Rhodospirillales bacterium
AAGCCCCAAAACAGGCCATCACCGCCGTCATGCGAAAGCTCATCATCCTCGCAAACGCCCTACTCAAAAAAGGTAGACAATGGCAACTACGGGCGGCTTGACCATCACGGATACTCTAAACGGCGGGGGTTACCCGCCGCCTTGCTCCCGCAGGATTTCTAATTCAAGCCAGCGGGTTTCAGCCTGCTGCAAACCGGCCTGCGCCACGCCAAGCGCGCTGGTCGCCTTGGCAAAGCCAGCGGCATCGCGCGCGTAAAACGCCGGATCGGCGATACGCTTTTCAAGTGCTGTGATTTCCGCCGCAAGCTTTTCCATCCGTGCCGGCAGGGTTTTCAATTCGTGCTGATCCAGCGCGCCCAGGCCCTTCTTGCGCAGGGCTGGTTTGGCTAAAGATGCCACCTGTCGCTTCGCTGCTGACGCCTGCTTTTCAGTGGCTCGCGCCCGCACGCCATGGCCGCGCTGCGCAACCATATCGCTATAGCCGCCGGCATATTCCTGCCAGCGCCCCGCTTCCTCAAAAGCAATCACGCTGGTGACGCATCGGTCGAGGAAATCGCGGTCATGGCTCACCAGCAGCACCGTACCAGCGTAATCCGCGATCAATTCCTGCAATAAGTCGAGTGTTTCAAGGTCCAGATCATTGGTCGGTTCATCCAGCACCAGAAGATTGGATGGCTTGGCGAAGGCGCGCGCCAGCATCAGCCGCCCGCGTTCTCCGCCGGAAAGCGCGCCAAGTGGTGTGCGCGCCTGTTCCGGCGTGAACAGAAAATCCTTCATATAGCCCAGCACATGGCGCGGCGCGCCGCCGACATGCACCATATCGCCGCGCCCTTCGGTCAGCGCTTCCGCCAGCGTCACTGCGGGATCAAGCGCCGCACGGCGCTGATCCAGCCCGACCATTTCAATCCCAGCGCCGAGCAAGACCTGCCCCGCATCCGGCGCCAGCGTGCCGATCAGCATATTCAACAGCGTCGTCTTGCCTGCGCCATTCGGGCCCAGAATACCCACGCGATCACCGCGCATGATGCGCGTCGAAAACTCCTGCACGATCGGGCGCTCACCAAAGGATTTGCTGATATTGTCAGCGGCGATCACCAGATTGCCGGACCCGCCAGCCTCGGTCGCAGCCATGCTCACACGCCCGGGCGCGCTACTACGCTCTCGCCGCTTGGTACGCAAGGTTTGCAGGTTTTCAAGCCGCCTTACGTTGCGCTTGCGTCGCGCGGTTACGCCATAGCGCAACCAATGTTCTTCGCGCACGATCTTGCGCGCAAGCTTATGCGCATCGCGTTCTTCTTCTTCCAGCACCTGATCGCGCCAGCCCTCAAAAGCGCCAAAGCCCTGTTCCAGCCGCCGCGTGGTGCCGCGATCCAGCCAGACCATGGCGCGCGAGAGCCCTTCCAGAAAGCGCCGATCATGGCTGATCAGGACCAGCGCCGATGCACTCGCCGCCAGCTCCGCTTCCAGCCATTCAATCACCGGCAGGTCGAGGTGATTGGTCGGTTCATCCAGCAACAGAATGTCAGGTTCTGGCGCCAAGGCGCGGGCAAGCGCGGCGCGGCGTGCTTCACCACCCGAAAGCGCGGCAGGCGCTTCCGCGCCACTCATCCCCAGGCTTTCCAGCAGATAGCGCGCGCGATACGCATCATCCGCCGGGCCAAGCCCTGCCTCAACATAGGACATCACATCCGCATAGCCGGAAAGATCAGGTTCCTGTTCCAAAAAGCGTAGCGTCGCGCCTGGTTGCAGAAAGCGCGTGCCGCCTTCTGCTTCAATCAGCCCGGCGGCGATCTTCAGCAGCGTTGATTTGCCCGAGCCATTCCGCCCGACCAGCGCCAGCCTTTCACCAGGGGCCACGGAAAGTGAGGCGCCATCCAAAAGCCGTGTGGTACCAAAACCCAGGCGGATATTTTGCAGGATCAGAAGTGGGGGTGCGGCCATCAGCTATCCCGCGAAGGGGTCGCGCATCATGATGGTGTCGTCACGCTCCGGGCTGGTGGAAAGCAGCACCACGGGGGCTTCCACCAATTCCTCGATCCGGCGGATGTATTTCACCGCCTCGGCCGGCAATTCGCCATAGGAACGGGCACCGCGGGTGGAACCCGGCCAGCCCGGCATGACCTCGAAAATGGGTTCCGCTGCCGCTTGCGCGCGTTGCCCCGTGGGCAGGCGCTTCATCAATTGGCCATTCACCGTGTAGCCAGTGCAGATCTTCAATTCGGTCAGGCCATCCAGCACATCAAGCTTGGTCAGCACCAGGCCCTGCACACCGCCCACCTTCACCGCTTGGCGCACCATGCAGGCATCAAACCAACCGCAGCGGCGCGGGCGGCCGGTGACGGTGCCAAATTCATGGCCGCGTTCACCCAGGCGCTTGCCGATCTCATCATGCAGTTCGCTCGGGAAAGGGCCGGAACCGACGCGGGTTGTGTAGGCCTTGGCAATGCCCAGCACGAAGCCAATTGCATCCGGCCCAACGCCCGCGCCGGCGGCGGCATTGCCGGCAACCGTATTGCTGCTGGTGACATAGGGGTAGGTGCCGTGATCCACATCCAGCATCACGGCCTGAGCACCTTCGAACAGCACGCGCTTGCCGCTGCTGCGCGCCTCATCCAGGCGTTCCCAGATCGCTTCCGAGAAGGGCAGCAGCTTTGGCGCGAGCGCGAGCAAGCTATCCAGCAGCGCCTGTTTTTCGAATTCCGGCGCCCCCAGGCCGCGCAGTAGCGTATTGTGATGGCGCAGCAATTCATCAAGCTTGTCGGACAGGGTTTCGGGTTCGGCCAGATCACACAAGCGAATCGCGCGCCGCGCTACCTTGTCTTCATAAGCGGGGCCAATGCCGCGCCCTGTGGTACCGATTTTCGCATCGCCGCGCGCCGCTTCGCGTGCCTTATCGAGTGCCGGATGCAGCGGCAGGATCAGCGGCACATTATCGGCGATGCGCAAATTCTCGGGCGTTACGGAAAGCCCCTGCGCCGTGACTCTGGCGATTTCGGCCAGTAGCGCTTCAGGGTCCAGCACCACGCCATTGCCGATAATGCCAAGCTTGCCGCGCACCACGCCTGAAGGCAGCAGCGAAAGCTTATAGGTCTGATCGCCCACTACCAGCGTATGGCCGGCATTATGCCCGCCCTGGAAGCGCACCACGATATCCGCGCGGGAGGCAAGCCAATCAACAACCTTGCCCTTGCCTTCATCGCCCCATTGGGCACCGATCACGGTGACATTGGCCATGGTTTCAACCTTTCCGAGGCAGCGCTACAGCGCGCCCTTCCTGAAGCACATGAGAACAACGCAGGCTTTCGGCTGTATCTTCCGCCGAAAGCGCTGCAACAGTAACAAAGCCTTCCGCGCGCATCGACGCCCCATCGGCACCGAGCGGGATGAAAAGCCGCGCCGGTGCTGCGCTGCGCGGTGCCGCGCGCAATACCGCATCCGGGTAAAGCGTCATGCCGGTGGCTGGTTCGCCGTTGTGGGAAACATAACGCCCACCGCGCGCCAATTCGCCGCCAAGCCCCGGCCCATAAAGCGTGAAGGCCACGCCAGTATGGTAACGAAAGCCGCGAAACTCCACGGGATCGAGCGTGATGCGCAGCCCCGGCGCGCGGCGCGTGATGGCGGCGATGATCGCTGCGGCATCATTGGCCAGCGCCCGCGCGGCTGGGGGCAATTCCGCCTTCTGCAAGGCAGTAAGCGCAGCCTCGGCCGGGCCGGAAGCCGCCATCAGCGCGGGCAATGCCTGCAATACGGCGGCACCCGAATCGCGCACGGCCGCCGCCACCGCCGCGCTATCCTTGCGGTCCAGCGCGCGGGCTAGGCTGGCGCGGAGCGGAGCGGCCAGATCGGCGGCATCAAGCAGAATGGGGGTCAGGCTGGGCAGCGTTACATCCAGGCTGACGGGTGCGACGCCAATCGCCGCCAAGGCTTCCACGGCCACAATCGCCACTTCGGCATCGGCTTCAATCGCATCGCTGCCGATAAGTTCAATCCCGGCCTGGGGAAGCTGGCGTTCGGGGGCCAATTGCGTGCCGCGTACGCGCAGTACCTGGCCCGCATAGCAAAGCCGCAAGGGGCGCGGTTCGGCGGCAAGCCGCGTTGCGGCAATGCGCGCTACCTGAGGCGTAGTATCGGCGCGCAGCCCCATCATGCGCTGGCTTACTGGGTCCATCAGACGAAAAGTCTGATCCGCCACTGCAGCGCCCGAGCCCGTCAGCAGGCTGTCTTCAAATTCCAATAGCGGCGGCTTGACGCGTTCATAGCCATGCTGGGTGAAGGCGGCCATCATGGCTTCCACCAAAGCAGCCTCCCGCGCCGCATCGGGCGGCAGCAGATCGGCGAAGCCGGCGGGCAGCAGGGCGGGATTGGGTAAATCTTCGGTCATGGGCAAGCGCAGGGTTTGGCAGGGGTGGCGCGGCTCGGCAAGCCCTGCCGTCACCCTCAGCCTGATCGGGTGAAATCACCCGCTCGACCGGGGCTCAGCATTTCCGTATGGCCATGACCGGAACCAGTCAGATAGCCGTAAAGCTGGTGCGCGCCCTCATAGGTCATTTCAATGCCGATCCAGGCAATCAGCGCAACGCCGGCATAGGCAATCCAGCGAAACTTTGCGAGCAACCGGGCGATGATGGAAGCCGCCACCCCCATGAGGATGATGGAAACCGCCAGCCCCAGGATCAGCATGGGCATATTGCCGCGCGCAATGCCCGCAATCGCCAGCACATTATCAAGCGACATGGAAACATCGGCGATCACAATCTGCTTCAGCGCCTGCATCATGGATTTGCCACCGGCGCCGTCCCCATGTCCTTCGGGGTCTTCTTCTTCGTGCTTTTCGTCGCGCAATTCCTTGAAGAAGCCATAGGCGATCCACAGCAGCAAAAGCCCGCCAATCAGCAATAGGCCCGGCACTTCCAACAGATAGACCGCGAAGATGGAAAAGATGATGCGCAGCACGGTGGCGAAGACCATGCCGAACAAAATGGCGCGGGAGCGTTGCGCTGCCGGCAAGCCCGCCGCCGCCAAGCCAATCAGCACCGCATTGTCGCCCGAAAGCACAACATTTGCGAACATGATCTGGCCAAAAATGGCCCAGTTAAAATTCTCTAAAAGGGCAGATAAATCCATAACGTCGCTCCCGGGCACAATGGGCCGGCGCGACGCATAATCCTATGCGTCGTCTGTGCCTGCCCCAGCGCGGGAGAGGCTAACGGGATAAAGGCGGGGCGTGAAGCCCCTTCCGATCAAGTATGCGTGACGGCTGGTTTCCGCCGCGATTCCCGCACCAGATCCGATACAAAGGCCGTAAGCCCGGTGTAAACCACCAGCTGCAACAGCGTCGCGCCCACCCAGAGCCAGACAGGGAAGACCCCCGGCAAGGCCAGGAAGCCCAGCGGCAGGAACAGATAGGCGTAGGCTTCCGGCACCTTCTCTGCCACTTCATGCGTACCATCCCAGATCATGGCGCCGGCAACATAAAGAATGAGGATGAAGCCAAGCCAGCCGATCCAGCGATATTTGTTCAGCAGATTGGCAATCAGCGTGGCCGCGACGCCCATCAGCACAACGGAAATGGCAAGGCCCACCACCAGCACCCAGGTATGGTCCTTGGCGGCGCCAGCCACCGCCAGCACGTTATCCAAGCTCATGGAAATATCGGCGACCAGGATTTGGGTGATGGCCTGCCGCATGGTCTTGCGCGGGGCTTCGCTTTCCTGGGTTTCAGAAAGCGAAGCAGCACCTTCCGCTTCCTCATGCCCGCCGGCGCGCAATTCGCGGTACATTTTCCAGCAGACCCAAAGCAGCAGAATGCCCCCGGCCAGCGTAATGCCCACAATCGCCAGCAATTGCACGGTAATGGAAGCAAAGCCGATGCGCATGATCGTCGCAGCGATGATGCCCCAGAAAATCGCCTTGCGGCGCTGTTCGGGCGGCAGGCCGGCCGCGGCCATACCCACGACAATGGCGTTATCGCCCGCTAGGACGATATCAATCATCAGAACCTGGGCTAGCGGTATGAACCAATCGGGCATGGACGTTTCCTGTTGCAAGCCTTCCTCAAGCGAGGCATCTAACCAAAATGTAACAGCAGGGCAATCCTGCCCCGGCGCACCACGCCCTTGCCAAGCTTAGGCGGACGGGTCCAAACCGCAATGGCCTTGGCGCTGTCTGAACGCACGCCAGAGCCTAACCTTTTTGGCCTTTGGAAACCCCGCCATGGTCCCGCGCTATTCCCGCCCGCAAATGGAAGCCATCTGGGCGCCCGCCAATCGCTACCGCATCTGGTTTGAGATTGAGGCACTGGCCGCTGAGGAAATGGGCCGCATCGGTACCATCCCGGCCGAGGCCGCGCGCATCATCCGCGAAAAAGGCGCCCCGCGTGCTGCTGGCATCACCGATGCCGATATCGCCCGGATTGATGAGATTGAAAGCGTCACACGCCATGATGTCATCGCCTTCCTCACCTGGATGGGGGAAGGCATTGGGCCGGAAGCGCGCTTCATGCATCAGGGCATGACATCATCCGATGTGCTGGATACCTGCCTGGCCGTGCAAATGACCCAGGCGGCGGATTTGCTGATTGCGGATGTTGATGCGCTGCTGGCTGCGCTCAAGGCGCGGGCGATGGAGCATAAATTCACCCCCACCATCGGCCGCAGCCACGGCATCCATGCCGAGCCCACTACCTTCGGCCTGAAGCTGGCTGGTTATCATGCCGAATTCGCGCGCAGTCGCGCGCGATTGGTGGCGGCGCGTGCCGAGGTCGCAACCTGCGCCATTTCTGGCCCTGTCGGCACTTTTGCCAGTGTTGACCCGCGCGTGGAGGCTTTTGTCGCGGCTAAGCTTGGCCTTTCGGTGGAACCGGTTTCAACGCAAGTCATCCCGCGTGACCGTCACGCGGCGTTTTTCGCGGCGCTGGCTGTGGTGGCGACAGGCATTGAACGCCTGGCCACTGAAGTGCGCCATTTGCAAAGAAGCGAAGTGCGCGAAGCCGAGGAATTCTTCCATGCCGGGCAGAAGGGTTCTTCCGCCATGCCGCATAAGCGCAACCCGGTACTGAGCGAAAACCTGACCGGCTTGGCGCGGCTGGTGCGTGGCTATGTGGTGCCGGCCTTGGAAAATGTGGCGCTTTGGCATGAACGCGACATCAGCCATTCATCGGTGGAACGCGTGATTGGCCCGGATGCAACGATTGCGCTTGATTTCGCGCTGATGCGCCTGACCGGCATGATGGAAAAGCTCACCATCTATCCAGCACGCATGCAGGCCAATCTGGAAAGCCTTGGTGGCGTGGTGCATAGCCAGAAGGTGCTGCTGGCGCTGACCCAGGCGGGCATGAGCCGCGAAGACGCCTATGCCACCGTGCAGCGCTGCGCCATGGCAACCTGGCAGGCTTTGGGCAGCGTGGGCGCCAAGGATTTCCGCACCAATCTGCTGGAAGATGCCGGCGTGGCCGCGCTGATGGATGGCGCAGCACTTGATCGCGCCATGGATCCCGCGCGTGATTTTGGCCATGTGGAGACCATTTTCGCGCGGGTTTTTGGCAGTTAAACCTTAAAACTTCAGCGGCGTCGCGTGTACCACTAAGGGCAGGCGCCGCACTTCGGCCAGCACCGCTTCCGGCATCGGGCCATCCAGCCCGACCAGGCAAATCGCATCGCCACCAGGTGCCGCGCGGCCCAGATGCAGCGTGCCGATATTGATGCCCGCTTCTGCCAGCGCCGTACCAAAGCGCCCGATGAAGCCCGGTCTATCCTGATTGGTCACATAGAGCATATGCGGCGCGAAATCAGCCTCCACCGCAATGCCCTTGATGGCGACCAAACGCGGCTTGTTTTCCGCGAGGAGCGTGCCGGCGATTGAACGCTCCCCCTGCGTGGTGGTCACGGACACGGTGAGCAGGGTTTGATATTCGCCGCGCCGTTCCATGACGGTTTCGGCCACGTCAATGCCGCGTTCCTTCGCCAGCACCGGCGCATTCACCATATTCACCGCGCCCATTTGCGGCGTCAGCACGCCGGCCAAAGCAGCGGCCGTCAGCGGGCGACGATTAAGCTCCGCCGCATGGCCTTCATATTCAATGCGGATCGCCTTGATCGCATCATCCTGTCCGGCGCTAAGCTGCCCCGCCATGGAACCGAGCAAGCGCGCCAATTCCATATAGGGTTTTAATCGCGGCGCTTCTTCCGCGGTCACGCTTGGCATGTTGATGGCGTTGGAAACCGCGCCCGTCAGCAGGAAATCCGACATTTGTTCGGCAACTTGCAGCGCCACATTCTCCTGCGCCTCATTCGTTGCCGCACCCAGATGAGGGGTGCAGACGACATTTTCCAAGGCAAAAAGCGGGCTGTCTGTCGCGGGTTCAACCTCGAACACATCCAAGGCCGCGCCGGCCAAATGGCCGGATTGTAGCGCTTCTGCGAGTGCTACTTCATCCACCAAGCCGCCGCGCGCGCAATTGATCAGCCGCGCGCCCTTTTTCATGCGCGCGATATTCTCGCGTGAGAGGATATTGCGCGTCTGTTCCGTCATGGGCGTATGCAGCGTGATAAAATCGGCGCGCGCCAGCAATTCAGGCAGTTCCACCTTCTCCACGCCGATTTCAACGGCGCGTTTTTCCGAAAGAAAGGGATCGAAGGCAATCACCTTCATCTTCAACCCACTGGCACGGTCAGCGACAATGCCGCCGATATTGCCGCAGCCGATCAGGCCGAGCGTTTTCGCGAAAAGCTCCACCCCCATGAAGCGGTTCTTTTCCCATTTGCCCGCCTTGGTGGAGGCTGAGGCTTCCGGCAATTGCCGCGCCAGCGCAAACATCATCGCAATGGCGTGTTCGGCGGTGGTGATGGCATTGCCGAAGGGCGTATTCATCACCACAACGCCGCGCGCGGTCGCGCTGGTGACATCCACATTATCCACGCCAATGCCGGCACGCCCAACTACTTTCAGGCGCGGTGCGACTTCCAGCACTTCCCGCGTGACCTTGGTGGCGGACCGCACCGCGAGGCCATCATAATCACCAATGATGGCGCGGAGTTCAGCGGGCGTCAGGCCGGTTTTGACATCGGCTTCTATGCCGCGCTCACGAAATATCGCGACCGCGGCGGGGCTGAGTTTATCGGAGATCAAAACGCGCGGCATGGGCTTCACGCCCCCACCATTTCGGCTTCAACGCTCGCCAGCGCCCAATCCAGCCACGGCAGCAGCGCCTTGATGTCAGCGGTTTCAACGGTCGCACCGCCCCAAATGCGCAGGCCCGGCGGTGCATCACGATAAGCGCCGGCATCCAGCGCCACACCTTCCTTTTCAAGCAGGGAGGCAATCTTCTTCGCCGCCGTCGCCTGGGCTTCCGCTGAAAGCGCCGCAAACCAAGGTGCCGTGATGGTGAGGCAGATGGAGGTGCAGGAACGTGTCGCCACATCCTGCGCCAGAAAGCCATAGCCACTGCCGGCCGCGACCCAATCCGCAATCGCGGCAAGATTGGCTTCACTGCGCGCGATCAAGCCCTTCAGGCCACCAATGCTTTCCGCCCAACGCAGCCCATCCAAAGCATCCTCAACGCAAAGCATGGAAGGCGTGTTGATGGTTTCACCCTTGAAGACACCTTCGCTGAGTTTGCCGCCGCTGGACAGGCGAAAAATCTTCGGCATCGGCCAAGGCGGGGAATAGCTTTCAAGCCGCGCAACGGCGCGCGGAGACAGCGCCAACATGCCATGCGCCGCTTCTCCGCCCAGCACCTTCTGCCAAGACCAGGTCACCACATCCAACTTCGCCCAAGGCAGATCCATCGCAAAGGCCGCGCTGGTCGCGTCACAAATCGCAAGCCCTTCGCGATCGGCGCTGATGAAATCGGCATTGGTCAGGCGTACGCCGCTGGTGGTGCCGTTCCAGACAAAAACCGTATCCCGCGCCGGATCAACCGCGCCGAGATCGGGCAGCTTACCATAGGGCGCATCAAGCACGCGCGCATCGGCCAGCTTCAATTGCTTCAGCACATCAGTAGCCCAATCCTTGGAAAAGGATTCCCACACCAGCACATCCACACCGCGCGCGCCGAGCATGGACCAAAGCGCCATCTCAACCGCGCCCGTATCAGACGCCGGCACAATCCCAAGCCGCCAATCCGCCGGCATGCCGAGGATGGATTTGGAAAGCGTGATCACCTCCGCGAGCTTCGCCTTCGGCGTCGCGGCGCGGTGGCTACGGCCAAGCAGCGCGCCTTCCAAAGCTGCCAGCGACCAGCCGGGACGCTTGGCGCAGGGGCCAGAGGAAAAACGAGGATTGGCCGGGCTTATCCCCGGCTTGGTGGCGCTTGCCATGATGTGGCTCCCTTCCAGAAGCGAATGCGCCCCGGTGGGGGGACGTGGCCCGCGCGTTTTTTACGCCCGGGGCGGGGGCTGATCAAGCGGTGATGCGCGGGATAGTGAATGAAGCCCTGATCGCCCCTATTGCCGCGGCGTCTGTCCTGCCGGTTCCTGACCAATCCCGAATATGCCGCGCAGGAAACCTGGCGTGAGCGCCGCCAATGGATTGATGCTGGTCTGCGGATCGCTGAGCGGCCCACGCATGCGATAGGCAACGGCGAATAGCCCGCCACCTTCTTCTGGGCTGAATAGCCGGCCAAAAACCGGAATGCGCCCCAATAGCGTGTTCAAAATATAAGCCGGCACAATGGTGCCTTCCGTATCCATTGTGTCATTCCGGCGATCAATGCGCCCCTTGGCGGTAACCCCAAGGGAGGATGAAAAGGCGCGCGCATCCTGCAAAATCAGCGCATCAGGGGTAAGACTGAAGGGAATGGTGGCGCGGGCGAAATTTAGCCCAGGGCCGCTCAACGCATCAACCAGCCCGTACAGCGTCATGGCTTGCAAAACCTTGCCAAGCCCAGGCGCATCGCGCACGGCGAAATCCTCCAGCACCGCATCTCCGCTTAGCGTGGCGCCGGGGCGGGAGTGATCATAAGCAGCGGTCACCGAAAGCTTGCCGCCTTGGATGGTTTTCAGCACATCAAAGGCGCGCAGCAATTCGCCGCCATTGTCGCTGGTGATGTTCACCGCGCGGCGCTGGCCATTGGGCGTGATTGTGACGGTGAAGCTGCCGCGTTCCGCGAGACGCGCATTCATGCGTGCCTGCTGCATAACACCAAGCCCATTGACCAGTACCTGAGCTTCAAGCGCACTGATTTCACGCTGGTGTGGCAGCAGAACCCGTTCAAACCGCGCTACCAATTGGGCCGCCGCGCTTTCTTCCGGATTGGCCTCTGGCACCTCATGTCGTGCGAGGACGGGGGCCAGATCAAGCACCGGCCCAGTCAAGGAAATGATCCACTGGCCTGTGCCGCGTTGCGCAGGCGGACGCAGCAGCCCGCTGAAGCGCGAACGCCCGATATTCGCGCTGGTCAGGTCTATGCGTTGCGGGACGTTCTGGCGCACTTCACTCGCGCGGCCCCGCACCAGCGCATCGGGCGTTTCAATGCGGAAGCTTTCAATCAGCGTCACCTGACCGCTCTGCATCAGCACCATCGCCTCCGCATTGCCGGCGACCCCCGGCGGCTTGCTCCAGGCCAAAGGTTCCACAGTTAGGGTAGCCGCGCGCAAATCAGCCCGCACCGAAAGCCGCGCTTGCCCATTGCGGCGGGTTTCATTGCGAAGATCAAGCTGCACCGGCCCTGCCAGCAAAGGTCGGCCATCCAGGCCAAGGGCCGCCAATTGCCTGGCATCGGCGCGGGCGGAGATGATTTCGCGCGCCACAATATCCGTGGGCGCACCGTTGCGGAAATCCGTCTCCTGCTGGATGCGGGCTTCAATATCGCCAAGCACGCCGGTGCCGGTTGCCGTCAGCCCCGAATTGCGCAGCGAAACCTTGACCACGCCCTTTTCTAAATCCCGATCAAAAGCAATGCGCGGGATGCGCAAATCCCGCACGTCAAGTTCGGCCTGGATATCAATATCCTCAATGTCCAGCGTCTTGATGAGCGGGAATACAAGCGTGAGCGTACCGGCTGTGAGCGTGCCTGTCGGGTCATTGATCGGTGGCGGGCGTTTTTCGAAAATCTTCATCCTGGGATGGCGCAGAACGGCCCAGCCATCTGCCACCGGGCCGCGCAGCTTGGCTTCAACGCGCGTGATTTCCGGATCAGTCGCGAAGCTGATCGAAACAGTGGCACCATCCGTCACAATCCCGGTGCCGGATTGCTGGCCGCTGGTCGCTGAAAGTTCGATCTTGTCGAGCGAAAAACGCGCCTCTCCAGCAGCGCCTTGGAATGGCGGGATGGGTCGCAGCCAGTGAACGGTCACGCCATCCGCCCGCGCTACCCCGCTCAGGCCCGTGATTTCCGCAGCACTGCCATCCGCACCGATCCGCGCTTCAAACCGCCAGGCGCCTTCGCGCAGCATGCCGGCAGTCAGGTTTTCAGCCAGCCATTCACGAGGCTTCGGCGCAATGCTGGGCGGCCAGTAATGCGTCAGATCGGCGATGTCCAAACCGCTTATTCTGACATCGGCCGCTGCCTGCCAGGCGCCATCCTTCAGGCGCGCCTCCCCTGACGCGCCAATCACTGGCGGAGGGCTGGCGCCCGGGCGCGGCGATGGCTGGGGCGAAAAGACTAAGCGTTCCACGCGCACCACATCTTCGGCCAGGGTCGCATCAAGCGCGATGGCCGCGAAGGGCAAATCCCCGCCATTATTTGGCACATGCAGCACGCCAGCGCCGGTGCGTATCCGCGCCATTAGCAAATCCGGCTGGGGCGCGCCGGTAAAGCGCGCGATCAGGCCGATTTCCGCCTCCGCATCCAGCGCAGCCAAAGGCGCCAATTCCGTGCTGATCTTGGCAAGCGCCGCCGGACGGATGCCATGCGCAGTGAAGGAAGCCTCTCCGCGCCAGAGCGTGCGTTCAAGCCTACCGGCGATCTCGAAGGGAATGCGCTGATCCGCCACTTCCAGCAGCGCCTGTCCGGCCAAATCAAGCCCACCCGCGGCGCGGCGCTGCAGGCTAAGCTCGGCAAGGTTCGCGCGCAGCACACGGCCAGAACCTTCATCGGAAAGTGCGAGCCTGGCATCCAGTAGGGCGATGCGCCTGATCGCAGAAAGCGCCGTACCCTCATTGGGGGGCTCAAGCCAGGCGGTGATGATCTCCGCCAGGGCATGAAGCGCGGTGTCCGGCGCTTCCGTGGCCTCGGCCTTGGCGGCGGCGGCCAGGCCCAGCGAAAGCGCCCCCGCCTTATCACGGTTTGCCAGCAGGCTGAGCCCGCGCAATTCCAGCGCGCGTAAGCCGATATGCCCGCGCAGCAAGCCGCCCAGTGATAGGGAAGCATCTACCTGCGGCAAAACGGCAATAAGCCCATCATCCTTGTCAGCCAGCCTGATTTCGGAAAAGCGCACCGCAATGGGTGAACGATGCCCTTCCCGCCAGCCCGCCCAGGAAATCGCCGCATCGGCTATGTTTGCCTTCTGGCCAGCCAGCGCCTGATTGGCGGCGTCCTCCGCCTGGCGGGCCAGCCAAGGCAGGCTGATCGGGCCCTGTTCCAGCCGCCAGACAATCCCACCAAGCGCAAGACCGACCAGCAGCGACAGGGTCAGGCAGACCCTCGCCAGCAGTTTCAACCCTCGCCCCGCTTGACCTGCGACCCGTCTCACTCTTTCCCTAGACCCCAATGACCCTTGCCCCAGCAGCTTTTGCCCTGCCACGCGGATTCGACAAGGCCGCCGCCACCCTCGCCCAGGCGCATTTCGCCGATAAGGGGGAAGCGGAACGTCGCTTTGCCGAAAGCGCGGAAGGGGCAGCGATACTGGAAGCGCTTGGTGGTCATAGCCCCTATCTAGCCGATTTAGCGGTGCGGGAGGGAGCCACCCTGCTTTTCATGGCCGAACGTGGTCCGGATGACGCTTTCGCCCGTGCCATGGATCCGCTGACACGGCTTGACCCTGCGACACCTCGGCCCGCTTTGGCGGCCCTGCTGCGCCAGGCCAAGCGCCAGGGGGCGCTGGTGGCTGCACTCGCCGATATTCGCGGGCTTTGGGGGCTGGACCGCGTGACCGGCGCGCTTTCCGAATTGGCGGAGCTCAGTATTGACACCGCCTGTGCGCATTTATTGCGCGATGCCGCGGCGCGGGGTGATTTGCGCCATACCGGCGGCAGCCGGACAGATCCCAAAGCGATCGGCCGCCAATCAGGGCTGGTGATCCTTGGCATGGGCAAGCTTGGCGCGCGGGAGCTGAATTACTCATCCGATGTTGACCTGATGGTGCTTTACGATCCGGCGGCGGCGCAGGACCCGGATCGCGCCCAGGCGATTTATGTGCGTATCGCGCGTGATTTGGTGCGGCTGATGGAAGAACGCACCGCCGATGGTTATGTCTTCCGCACGGATTTGCGCCTGCGGCCCGATCCGGCGGCGACACCGCTTGCCGTCTCCATCCCCGCTGCCATCACCTATTACGAAAGCATGGGCCAGAATTGGGAACGCGCCGCCATGATCAAGGCGCGGCCTGTCGCCGCGGATCGTGCGGCGGGCGAGGCTTTCTTGCGCGAGATTCGTCCCTTTGTCTGGCGGCGTTACCTGGATTTCGCGGCGGTGGCGGATATCCATTCCATCAAGCGGCAGATCCACGCCCATAAGGGGGCGAAGGGCGCGCATGATACGGTGCAATTGGCCGGGCATGATGTGAAGCTTGGCCGGGGCGGCATTCGCGAGATTGAATTCACCGCGCAGGTGCTGCAATTGATCTGGGGCGGGCGCGATCCCGCTTTGCGAGACCCGACCACGCTTGGCGCGCTTTCTGCCCTTGCTGGTGCGGGCAAGATAGAACGCCGCGCCGCCGCTGACCTGGCCGATGCCTATGGCTTTCTGCGGCGGCTTGAACATCGGCTGCAAATGATGGCCGATCGGCAAACACATCGCCTGCCGGAAGATGCGGAAGGGATCGCGCGCATCGCATCCTTCCTGGGCTACGCGGATAGCGCCAGTTTTGCCGAGGATTTCGCGCATCATCTGCGCCGTGTGGAACAGCATTACGGGCGCATGTTTGAAGCCGAACCAACACTCGCCGCCGATGCGGTGCAGGGCGATCTCGTTTTTACCGGCGTGGAAGATGATCCCGCCACCATCGCAACGCTGCGCGCCATGGGCTACGCCAATCCCGGCAGCATCGCCGCCAGCGTGCGTGGCTGGCATCACGGCCATGCGCGCGCCATTCGAAGCGAACGCGCGCGCGAATTGCTGACGGCGCTGATGCCAAGCTTGCTGGCGGCCTTCGCCAAGCAGCGCGATCCGGACGCGGCGCTGATGCGCCTTGATGCGCTGTTTGGGCGGCTGACCACCGGCGTGCAGGTCTTGAGCCTTTTGCATCGCAACCCGCCGATGCTGGAACGCCTGGCCGGGATTCTGGGAGCGGCGCCGCAATTGGCGGATCATTTGGCGCATCACACGGCAGCGCTTGAAGGGCTGCTGGTGGGGGCAGGCGGCGGTGTTGGCAGCGCCGCCTCCGCCTTGCCGGCGCTGGTGAAGGAAGCGCGCTACTTCGAAGAAGCGATGGAAGCTTCCCGCCGCTTGGTGCAGGAAGGCAAATTCGACATTGACGCCGCAACCCTTGAAGGCGCGATAGACCCCGATACGGCGGGGGAAGCGCGCAGCGCACTTGCCGATGCTGCGATTGCGGCGCTGCTGCCGCATGTGACGGCTGAATTTGCCGCGCGGCATGGCGTGGTGAAGGGCGGGCAGCTTGCCGTTGTCGCTTTGGGTAAGCTCGGCGGGCGGGAAATGCTGCCCGGATCGGACTTGGATCTGATCCTGGTCTATGATCACGCTGCCGACGCTGAGGCCAGCGAGGCCAAGGCTAAGCGTGGCGCGCCACCGATCCGCCCCTTGCCGACAAGTCAGTATTTCACGCGCCTTGCGCATCAAATGGTCGGCGCCATCATCGCCCCTGGCGCCGAGGGCAAATTATATGCTGTGGATATGCGGCTCCGCCCTTCAGGTTCGAAGGGGCCGGTGGCGGTCTCGCTTGGTGCGTTTCAGCGCTATCAGGCGGAAGATGCCTGGAGCTGGGAGCGCATGGCGCTGACCCGCGCCCGCGTGGTGGCGGGGCCGCCGGCGCTGGCGCGGCGTATTGCAGCGGCCATTCGCGCGGCACTTTCCAACCCCGAAAAGGCCAAGACCGCCATTGCCGATGCGTTGGCGATGCGCGCGCGCATGCTGCGCGAATTGCCGGGCGATGGCCCATGGGATGTGAAGCTTTCCCCGGGTGGGCTGGTAGAGGTGGAATTCATCGCCCAGGCGCTGCAATTGCACCATGCGCCGCGCCACCCGGAAGTGCTGGCCACCACCACGCGCATCGCCATCGCCAATCTGGCCAAGATCGGCGCGTTGGATGCGACGGAAGCCGAGGGGCTGATTGCTGCCGAACGGCTCTGGCGTGGCATTAGCGGCATTCTGCGCCTGAGCCTTGGCCCCTGGCGCGAGGATGCGCTGCCCGAACCCGCCGCTTCCACCGTGCTGCGTGTGGCGGGCCCGCTTTGCGCAACGCCGCCGGTTGACCTTCCGGGCCTGCGCGCTCAGATGGAAGAAAGCGCAGGCTTGGTGCGCAAGGTTTTCGAAGCCCGGCTTGGCCGGCTGGATCAGGGGGACCGGAAATGACTGAATTGGCCGAAGGCAAAAAGGCACCCGCCTTCAAAATGGCAGCAAGCGGCGGGCAGGAAGTGTCCTCAGCCGGCCTTAAGGGCAAGCCTTATTTGCTCTATTTCTACCCCAAGGCGGATACGCCGGGCTGCACCAAGCAGGCTTGCGGCGTGCAGGAAGCGCTGCCCCAGCTTGGCAAGCTTGGCCTGACTGTGATTGGCGTATCACCCGATGCCATGCCGCCGATTGAAAAATTCGCCAAGAAATACGGGCTGGAATTTCCGCTCGCCTCAGACCCCGAACACGAGACCGCCGAGGCCTATGGCGTTTGGGTGGAAAAATCCATGTATGGCAAGAAATACATGGGCATGGAGCGATCAAGCTTTCTTGTCGGCGCCGATGGCAAGATCGTGAAAATCTGGCGCAAGGTGAAGCCCGAAGCCCATGCGGCCGAGGTATTGGCCGCAGCAAAGACGCTTGGGTGACATGCGGGCTTCGCGGACAATCCCGTGAAGCGAAACTGTATCAAGCCAGCTTTCTGGTGCCCGCCGCGCGGATAATGCCCCGGGTTCGGCTCGCCTTCTCGACAATACCACTGATGCCTTGGCGCCGCGCCAATTCGGCCCAGACTTCCTCGGGCCTGATGCCGGCATCCACCCAGATCACCATCAGGTGATAAAGCACATCGGCTGATTCCAGCACCGTCGCGTCGCGATTGCCGATGGTGGCTTCAATGATGCATTCCACCGCCTCTTCGCCGAATTTCTGTGCGACCTTCGCGGTGCCGCGCGCCATCAGCCGCGCGGAATGGGACGAAGCGACATCACCAGCAAGGCGCCGCTGTTCCACCGTTTGCCAAAGCTGATCAAGAACCATGGCATCGGCGCCTGAGGGTGCAATAATGAGCGGCCGCAGCACCCGCGCTTCCATCTTGCGGATGCGTTTGGGTGGTTTCGCAGCTTTTACCTTGATTCCACCGGGCAGTGGCAGCGCCACCTTTTTATTCCCGGCTTTTGCGACTTTCAGCTTGGCGCCAGGCCTTTTTTTGGCCTTGCTGACAGCCTTGATCTTATTCGCCGCTTTAAGCTTAGCGGGTTTTGTGGCTTTAGCCATTCACGCGGTCTCCTGCCGATGCGGTACGGGACGGATGGGAAGACCCGCAGCCGCAAGCGCGGCCTTGGCCTCGGCAATCCGGAATACCCCGTAATGAAAAACACTGGCGGCGAGCAGGCCCGTGGCACCGGCGCGCGCGCCTTCAACGAAATGGCTCAATTCACCGACACCGCCGGAGGCCACAATCGGCAACCGCGTGGCGGCGCGCACCGCCGCGGTCAGTTCAAGGTCAAAGCCCTGCTTGGTGCCATCGCGGTCCATGGAAGTGAGCAGGATTTCGCCCGCGCCGAGGGCTTCAATCTGCTTGGCCCAGGCAATGGCATCAATGCCGGTGCCGCGCCGCCCGCCATGGGTGAAAACTTCCCATCCGCCGCCAACATCGCGCCGGCGGGCGTCAATCGCGACCACGATGGCTTGGCTGCCGAAAGCCTCAGCCGCGCGGCGCACCAGATCAGGGTCAGCGACCGCGGCTGAATTGATGGAAACCTTGTCTGCGCCGGCCAGCAAAAGCCGGCGCGCATCTTCCACGCTGCGCACGCCACCACCGACGGTCAGCGGGATGAAGACCTCAGCCGCCGTGCGGGAAACCACATCCAGGATCGTGTCGCGGTTTTCGGCGGATGCTGTGATATCAAGGAAGGTGATCTCATCCGCACCTTCGCGGTCGTAATTACGCGCCTGTTCCACCGGGTCCCCGGCGTCGCGCAGTTCCACGAAGTTCACGCCTTTGACGACGCGACCATCCTTAACATCCAGGCAGGGAATGACACGAAGGGCGAGCAAGGGTCCTCAACGGGATTTGTGGTTGCGGGGCATGAGGCCAAGGCTGGCACTTCACAGGAAATCGCGATGCGCCGGAATGATCTCTCGGTCAAGCCCCGAAAGGCAAGGCTTGCAGCATGGCGCCGACAGCGCCACATTTCCCCCATGGCCAGAAAGGGCAAAGCTGCCGCCAAGGGTGGCGATTATCTGACCGGGCATTTGCTGATTGCGATGCCCGGCATGGCAGACCCGCGCTTTACGCAAAGCGTGGTGTGCCTGTGCAACCATTCTGCCGAGGGGGCCATGGGGCTGATGCTTAATCGCCCGATCGAAGGCTTGGGTTTTGACAAATTGCTGAAGCAGCTTGGCTTGAAGCCTGTGCCTTCCCAGCGCCAAATCCGGATGGTTTCCGGCGGCCCGGTGGAAGCCGGGCGCGGCTTTGTGCTGCATACGGATGATTGGTCCGCCGAGGGCAGCCTAGCCTTTGGCGCCGGCCTCGCCATGACCGCGAGTGTTGAAATCTTGAGCGCGATCGCCGCTGGTGGCGGCCCAAGGCAGGGGTTGCTCGCACTTGGCTATGCCGGCTGGGCGCCCGGCCAATTGGATCAAGAAATTCAGCGCAATTCATGGCTGAGCGTGCCAGCGGATGAGGCGCTGCTATTCCATGAGGATGCCGGCACAACCTGGCAGGCGGCGCTGGCGAAGCTAAAGGTGCATCCGGCGTGGCTGTCTTCAGCCGCCGGGCATGCGTAAGGGTTTTTGAAACATGCAGATGTCCGCCATTCCTTTTGACACGACCGATTGGGCGGGGGTGGAGCCCACACGCCATGCGGGCGTTACCGGGGAAGCGCTTTGGCGTACCCGCCATGTCGGCCCGGCGGAAAACCCGATCCGCGTGCGCATGGTGGAATATTCACCGGGTTATGTCGCCGATCATTGGTGCCAGAAAGGCCATGTGCTGCTGGTGCTGGAAGGCGAATTGGAAACCACGCTTGCGGATGGGCGTGTTTTTTTGCTGAAGCCCGGCATGTCTTATCAGGTGGCAGATGGGGCTGAGGCGCATATGTCGCGCTCCGCCATCGGGGCCAAGCTGTTCATTGTGGATTGAAGGCTTGGCGCCGCTGCCATGATGGCGGTTTCTGCTGTGATGCAGCCCGGCTCACGCACTCGCTTGCCTAACCCCCTCAATCAAATCTAGCCTTCTCTCCACGGCTTATTGTCGCAGAAAAGGGAGGCAGGGATGAGACGCAGGGATTTTGTCGCGGGTACCGCGCTTTTGGCAGCGCCCGCCATGGTGCAGACGCAAGCTGTCAGCAATTGGCCCGACGCACGAATCATTCACCCATCACAGGCTGGCGGCGCGGCATGACCGCGCAGCGCTTGCCCGCGCAAACGCGCGAAAGCCTGGATGCCGCCCAGCAGGCGGTTTGGGATCGCATGGCATCCGGCGCGCGTGGCGGCGTTAAAGGCCCCTTTCAGGCGCTGATCACAAGCCCCGAGCTTTGCGCGCGGGTGGAACAGCTTGGCGTTTTTGTGCGCTTTGAATGCAGCGTGCCGATGCGGCTGCGTGAACTCGCCATTTTGTGCGTCGGCCACCACTGGAAGGCGGCCTATGAATGGTTTGCCCATGCGCCGATTGCGGAAAAGCAGGGCGTGCCTTCAGCGGTGATTGCGGCGATTGGCCGTGATTCCGAAAAAATTCCCTTCGATTCCGATGCGGATCGGGTGGTGGTGGAATTCGTGCGCGCCGTGCTGCGCACCGGCAAGGCACCGGATGCGCTGTACGAGCCCGTGCGCGACCTGCTGGGCGAAAAAGGCGCGGTCGAGCTTACGGGGCTGATTGGCTATTATTCGCTGCTGGCCATGCAGTTGAATGTGTTCCACGTGGAACCGCCGGAAGGAACTGCGATTCCCTGGTGGTAAGGGCCGGCGCGTAAAAGCGCCCCAAGGGCACGGCAGAAGCCGGTCAGCAGCTCAGGGTCGGAAGAGCCCCGCCGCCCGCGCCGCTTGGCTTGCCAGCGCCACCATCAGCGCGAAGTTCGGCATAGGCACGCCCAAATCGCGCCCAAGCTGCAAGGGCGCGGTGAATAGCGCATCGATTTCCATTGGCCTGCCCAATTCCAGATCCTGCAGGATGGACGGTTTGTGTGCGGTCTCCCCAAAGCGGCGCATTCGCACTTCGCCGGGCACTTTCAGATCATGCCCAAGGGCGCGCGCCAGCGCCGTACCCTCATCGGAAATCCTGATGCCGGCTTCGAAGATTGCAGGATCGCTGAGTGTTGCCTTGATATCCTGGCGAGAGAGCAGGCAAAGCGGCCCCACCACCATATTGCCGAGCAGCTTGCCCCAGATGCGATGGCGGATATTCCCCACGGCTTCGGTGGGCATGCCGCCTGCACTCAACAGCGCCGCCAGCGCTTGGGCGCGGGGGGAAACCACGCCCCCCGGCTCCCCCAGGAAAAGCTGCAGGTCAGCGTGTTCTGAGACGACAAAGCCAGGTGCGACCACCGCACTCGCGGCATAAATCACGCCGCCTATGGCGCGTTCCAGGCCAATGGCGCGGCGCAGCGCATCATCGGGGTCCAGCAGCGGTAGGCGCCTGCCTTCCAGCGCGCCGCCAATACCATCGAAATACCACCAGGGAATGCCGTTCATGATGAAGGCCACGGGCGTATCGGGGCCGAGCAAAGGCGCGATTCCGGCCGCCACCGAAGGCAAGGCGGGCGCCTTCACCGTGACCAACACGGCATCCACCGGGCCGATCTCGGCGGCGCTTTCCGCAGCCTGCACCGGATAGGTTTGGTCGCCTTCCGCGGAGCGTAGCGTGATGCCCCGCGCGCGCATCGCGGCCAGGTGAGCGCCGCGTGCAATCACACTGACCTCGGCCCCCGCCGCCGCAAGGCGCGCCGCCAGATGCGCACCAATGGCACCCGCGCCATAGACGCAAATGCGCTTCACGGCGCGTGATCGCGCAGCTGCGCGCAGATGGAAGCACCGGCAGCAACAAGCTGTTCCACAATGCGTGCGCCATGCGCGGCATTGGCCCCGCGCGGATCGGGCGCGGCAACGCCACCGGGCGCCACTTCCTCCACCCACATCGGCACAGCGAATTCCACGCCATGGGCGCGGATGGCGCCAAAGCCCGTTGGCGGCACGCCCAGATAAGGTCCTGTCGCATTGCGTGGCCGTGCCGCTTCGGGGCGGCAGAGTTCCGGCTTCAGCGCCATGGTGACGGAAGCAACAGGGTCTCCGCCATGGCCAAAGGTGATGGGCTGCCCGCCCAATTCGCCGTGCAGCTTGCCGGCTTCCCGCCACAGATGCAGCGCGGGAATGATCACGCCATGGCGATGGCGCATGCTGCGCGCGGCGGCATCTGCGGGTGCGATGGTGCCGGCATGGCCATTCACGATCATGATGCGCCGCGCGCCGATTTTGATGAAAGCTTCGGCCATTTCCTCGATTACGGCTGTGAGTGTCGCAATCGAAAGCGTGATGCCGCCGGCGACGCCGGCGAAGAAATCCTCGCCACCAAAGGGAATGGCGGGGGCAACCAGTGCATCCGCGCCCTTGGCGTAAGCGGCAGCGGCGATGCGGCAGGCGATGTCTTCCGCGACCAGATAATCGCCCATCGGCAAAGCAGGGCCATGGGTTTCCAGGCTGCCCATGGGCAGGATCGCCACGGCGCCTGCGGCGAAGCGGGACGCGACTTCAGGCGCGGTCAATTCCGCGATGCGATGCGCGCTCATGCCAGCAAATCCAGCGCGGCGCGCGAGAGGGCTTGGACGCCAAGGCCGATGCTGCGCTCATCGGGTTGGTAGAAGGCATTATGCAGCCGGTCATCACGCCCTGGCTGGCCTGAGCCGATGCGCAATTGGAAGGAGGGCGCCACGGCGGCAAATTCAGCGAAATCCTCAGCACCCATGGAGGCTTCCCCTTCGCTGATCACATCGCCCATTTGCCGACGCACAGCCGCAATCACCGGGTCCAGCACGCGATCATCATTCACCAGCGGCGGGACCTTGCGGACGTAATTCATTTCCGTCTTCACGCGCATGGAAATGCCAATGCCCTGAGCCAGGCGCCGCAAGGCCGCTTCCGCGATATCGCGCGATTCATGATGCAGCGTGCGCACCGTGCCCTTCAGATGCACACGTTCGGGGATGATGTTGTAGGTGGTGCCGCCCACAAACTGCCCGATGGTCACTACCGCCGGATGCAGTGGCTTGATTTCCCGGCTGACCACGGTTTGCGCTTCCTGCACAAAGGCCGCCGCCGCCACAATGGGGTCAATCGCCGCATAAGGATGCGCGGCGTGGCCGGATTTGCCCTGGATGATCAGGTCAAACCGGTCAGACGCCGCAAGGCAAGCGCCGCGCACATAACCAAAGCTACCCACCGGCATATCCGGGTGGTTGTGAAAGCCAATCGCCATATCAATGCCATCCGCCGCGCCATCGGCGATCATGGCCGCTGCCCCTTCCAGCACTTCTTCCGCCGGCTGGAAGATCAGCCGCACGGTCCCGGCAAGCTGCGGCGCCAAATCCTTGAGCACCGCCGCCACACCCAAAAGGGTTGAGGTATGGATATCGTGCCCGCAAGCATGCATTTGCCCAGCGATTTCGCTGGCAAAGGGTAGCGCCGTTTCTTCATGGATCGGCAGCGCATCCATATCGGCGCGGATGGCGAGTGTGGGGCCGGGGCGACCGCCCTTGATTTCGACAATTACCCCGGTGCGCCCAACGCCGGTGCGCGGTGTCAGGCCCAGGCGCGTCAATTCCGCCGCCACGATTCCGGCGGTACGGGTTTCCTGAAAGGCCAATTCCGGGTGCGTATGGATATCGCGACGGATTTCGATCAGCCGCGGGGCCACCGCTTCGGCCGCTTCGCGGATGCGGGTTTCGGGGTCATTCGGCAGGCGGTCACCATGCGGCATGGGGGATTTCCTGTTGGGGCTTGGGTTTCGTGCGGATGATCGACCCTGGCGTCGCCCGAGGCAAGGCTTGCGCGACCCTCGCTTGCCGAGGCTTCGCTGCCATGCAATAGAAAACGCATAAAAATGGGGGCCAACGAATGAGGAGCGTTGCACGCCGCAGCGTTGTATTGGGTATTGGCGCGTCGCCGCTTTTGGCGGTGGGCGCGCATGCGCAAGGGGCTTGGCCGTCCCAATCCATCCGCCTGGTGGTGCCTTTCGCGCCCGGCGGCACAACGGATTTGGTCGCGCGCCTGATTGCCGCGGGCCTTCAAGAAAAGCTTGGCGTTTCCATTGTGGTGGAAAATCGCGCCGGTGCCGGCGCCACGCTTGGCAGTGAAACCGTCGCCCGCGCCGCGCCTGATGGCTATACCCTGGTCATGTCCAATATCGCGAGCCACGCGATCAGCCCGGCGGTTTATGGCAGCAAGGTGCGCTATGACCCGGTGAAGGATTTCGCCCATATTGCGCTGGTGGTCAGCAACCCGACGGTTTGGGTCGCCAATCCTCGCGCCGGCATTCGTACCATGGCCGATGTCGCGGCGCGCGCGAAAAGCGCGAGCGGCTTGCAAGTGGCGACCTCGGGCGCTGGGTCGTCCAACCATCTTTTGGTCGTGCAAATGAGCCGTGAGATCGGCACGGAAATCACCCATGTGCCCTTCCGTGGCGCGGGGCCTGCCATGCAGGCGGTGATCGCGGGCCAGGTGCCGATGATGTCAGACAGCCTGCCTTCCGCAGCATCGCATATCAAACAGGGGTCGGTGGTTGCGGTGGGCATGTGCTCGGCTGAGCGGCACCCATCCTTCCCGGATGTGCCGACCTTCCGGGAACAGGGCTTCCCGCTGGAATCCGATTCCTGGTTTGGGCTTTCCGCGCCGGCGGGCACGCCTGCGCCGATCATTGCAAGGCTGAACCGGGACGTGCTGGCGCTGCTGCAAACCGCCGATATCAGGAACCGCTTTGCGGAGCTTGGCGGGACGCCTGGGACTTACTCGGCGGCAGATTACAACAGCTTCATCATAAGGGAGGTGGCCAAATGGGCGCCCTTGGTGCAGGCTGCCGGAGCGACTGCGGATTGACCGGAGCATTTTCAAGCCAAGTGGAGTCACTTGGCGACTCGGAAAATGCGATCAAATGAGGGCTTAGGGCGTGTCACATGAACGAAGGTGATGGTAGCACGGACTAAGTCGCAATAGGGCCGAAAGGCTTGGGGGCAAGGCTGACCCGAAGGGTCAAGAAGGGTGGGAGACGGAAATGAAACTTAACACGAAAGATTTGCTGTCGGCGGGGCTGTTCATCGCCTTTGCTGTCGTTGGACTTTGGCTGAATCAGGACCATAATCTGGGCACGGCGCGGCGAATGGGTCCTGGCTATATGCCCATGCTGACCTTCTGGCTCTTGATCGGCCTTGGCTCCTTCGTTCTTGTCAGCGGTCTATTCAATGGGCCTGATCCGCTTACGAAATGGTCATCCGCCGAAATCGGCTTCCTGATTGCGGGCGGCGTCGTCGGCGTGGCGGCTGGTATGATTGCGGCGCGCATTCCGGGCTTCCCATCTGCGGGCTGGAATGCGCTTGGGATCGGTCTGTTTGTGGGCTGCCTCGTGGCAGCAATTCCGCCCGGATGGCGAGCCCTGTTCTTGCCCAGTGCCGCCTTCACGCTTTTTGGGTTGGTGCTGGAACCGCTCGGCTTTCTTGTCGCTATCACGGTCACCGTCATATGTGCAGCCCTCGCGGATAAGGAACACCTGGAACGACCTTTGGGCGTCGTCGGACTGATCGCGTTTCTATGTGCACTCTGCTGGGGTATCTTCATTCGCTACCTTGATATCCGCGTGCCGCTCTGGCCGCAGCTCTGATCGGGAAGGCAAAACACCATGGATCTTCTTGCCAATCTCGCGCATGGCTTCGGCGTTGCGCTGACCTTCAACAACCTGCTGTTCTGCCTGATCGGCTGCATCATCGGGACTGCGATCGGCGTTTTGCCGGGCATTGGCCCGGTTGCAACCATTTCGCTGCTGCTGCCGATCACCTTTGGTCAGCCGGCCACCACGGCCATCATCATGCTGGCCGGGATTTACTATGGCGCGCAGTATGGTGGTTCAACTACCGCTATTTTGCTGAATTTGCCCGGTGAGGTCAGTTCGGTCGTCACAACGCTTGAAGGCTACAAGATGGCCCGGCGCGGGCGTGCCGGCGCCGCGTTGTCAATTGCGGCCTTGGCATCCTTCTTCGCGGGCTGCGTTTCTACCGTGCTGGTGGCGGCTTCTGGGCCGCTGCTCACCTCGGTCGCGCTATCCTTCGGGCCGGCGGATTACTTCTCCCTCATGCTGCTCGGCCTGATCATCTCGGCTGTGTTGGCGCAGGGGTCGGTGGTGAAGTCCATCGGCATGGTGGTGTTTGGTGTGTCGCTCGGCTTGGTCGGCACCGATGTGCAGACCGGCCAGCAGCGCTTCACCTTCGGCATTCCTGAGCTTTCCGATGGTGTTGGCTTTGTGTCCATCGCCATGGGCATGTTCGGTATCGCTGAAATCATCCTGAATTTGGAAAAGCCCGAAGCGCGCACCGTCATGACGGGCAAGGTCGGCAGCCTGATGATGACGCGGGAGGAAGTAAGGCGGTCCATCCCAGCCGTGCTGCGCGGCACCACGGTGGGCAGCTTGCTGGGCATTCTGCCGGGTGGCGGTGCTGCGCTGGCTTCCTTCGGTTCCTATATGATGGAACGCAAAGTCTCCAAGGGGCGGCATGAATTCGGCACCGGCGCCATTGAAGGTGTTGCGGGCCCCGAAGCGGCCAATAACGCGGCTTCGCAAACCTCCTTCATCCCGCTGCTCACGCTTGGCATTCCAGCCAATGCGGTGATGGCGCTGATGGTGGGCGCGCTGATCATTCAGGGCATTCAGCCGGGTCCGCGCATGGTGGAAGCGCAGCCTGACCTGTTCTGGGGGCTGATTGCCTCCATGTGGCTTGGCAACCTCATGCTGCTGGTCATCAACCTGCCGATGATCGGGCTTTGGGTGAAGCTGCTGGCGATTCCCTATCGCCACATGTATCCCGCGATCCTGATCTTCTGCGCGATTGGGGTCTATTCGCTGTCGAACAATGTGTTCGATGTGTATCAGACCGTGTTCTTCGGTCTGTTCGGCTACCTTTGTTCCAAGCTGCGGCTGGAACCGGCGCCGATGCTGATCGGCTTCGTGCTGGGGCCGATGATGGAAGAACATCTGCGCCGCGCCATGCTGCTTTCGCGCGGTGACGTCATGGTGTTTGTCCAGCGCCCAATCAGCGCCACCATGCTGGCGATTGGCGCCATCGCCCTGATCGCGATGGTGCTGCCCAATATCCGCAAGGGTAAGGATAAGGCGCTGCAGGAATAGCGGCGGCGCCAGCCACCCAATCAGGCCGGCCCTATGCAAGTGGGGCCGGCTTTTTCTTTGGGCGTTTCCCTTTCTGCGTTTCTGCGTTAACCCCCAACTGCGCTTTTGATGTTTGAGGACTTGTATCATGCCCCCGCTTTCTGCCCGTCTTTCCCCGGCCTTGCAGGTTGTGACCGCTGCCGTGCAGAAGGCAGGCCGTCGTTTGCTGCGCGATTTTGGTGAGGTGGAGCAGCTTCAGGTCAGCGTGAAGGGGCCATCCGATTTCGTCTCCACTGCCGATCTCCGCGCTGAACAGACGCTCAAGGAGGAATTGTCCAAGGCCCGCCCCGGCTTTGCCTTTCTGATGGAAGAATCCGGCGCCTCAGGCCCGGATGATTGGGAATGGCGCTGGGTGGTGGACCCCTTGGATGGCACCACCAATTTCCTGCATGGCATCCCCCATTGGGCGATCAGCGTCGGCGTGGAAAAGCGCATCTCTGCCGATAAGACTGAATTGGTAGCGGGCGTCATCTATAACCCGGCTTCGGATGAAATGTTCTGGGCCGAAAAGGGCGTTGGTGCTTTCCTTAACGACAAGCGCCTGCGGGTTTCCGGCCGGAAGGACATGCGGGAGGCACTGTTCGCCACCGGCATCCCCTTTGGCGGCGTGGCCCGCAAGGCGGAATTCAGCACCACCCTTAATAAACTGATGCCGCAAGTGGCCGGCGTCAGGCGCTTTGGCGCGGCGGCGCTTGACCTCGCCTGGGTGGCGGCGGGGCGATATGATGGGTTTTGGGAATTGGGGCTGAAGCCCTGGGATATCGCCGCCGGGTTGGTGTTGGTGCGCGAAGCCGGCGGTTTTGTGAGTGACCCGGATGGCAATGACCCATACCCATCGGGCATGGTGGTTTGCGGCAACCCGACACTTCAACCGAAGTTGCGTGAGGTGGTGGCCGAGGGCATCGCCGCCGTAAAGGCGCATCAGGCGGCGGGATGATCAAGGGAAGGGCTCACCTTTCCAGGCGGGCTGCCCTGGCGGCCGGCTTTGGCTTGCTGGGCTTGCCCGCGCGGGCGGAAACGCCGGATCAGGCGCTGCCACCAGACCCTATGCCAGCACCGCCACCGCCCGTGCAATTGACTCCGCTTCGCCCGCAAACACCGCAAGCCGTGGCTGGGCCTTTGCAGGGGCTGCAAACGCTGCCCCAGGGGGCCTTTCGCCTGCGCATGACGGGCACAGACCTGACAGCCGCACAAACCGCTTCCATACAGGCGCTGGCGCGGAACTTGGCTGCCCTGCCCCAAGGCAGGATCACGGTGGAAGCGCAGGTGGCAGGCCCGGCGGAGGATGTGTCAGCCGCAAGGCGGCTAAGTCTGGCGCGCGCCCAGGCGGTGAAGTCAGCCCTGATCGCGGGCGGGCTGACGCCGACACGAATTGACCTTCGCCCGCTTGGCCGCCTGTCCTCCCCGCAAGATGCGGTGGACATCCTGCCCCCAGGCGTGGCAAGCCCGAATGCGGAGGCACGGCGATCATGACCCAGCCAACGATCTATCTCTGGCGTATGGTGATTTTCCTGGCAGCGGTTGGTGGCATTGCCGCCATGCTGGCGCCGGATTTGATCCATGCCTTTCAGGCCAATCCGCTGCTGAACGGCGTGATCCTGGCCGTGCTGCTGTTTGGCATCGGCATGTGCTTCGACCAGGTGCTGTCGCTCAGGCGCGAAGTGGCCTGGGTGGAGGGCTTCCGCGCGCCGAAGGATGGGCTTTCTGCCCGTCAGCCGCGCTTGCTGGTGCCGATGGTTTCCATGCTGTCAGGCAGGCGGAATGACCGGGTTTCGCTCTCAGCCTCCGCGATGCGGAGCGTGTTGGATGGGCTGCAATCGCGGCTTGATGAACGGCGTGAGCTTTCGCGTTATGTCACCGGCTTGCTGATTTTCCTGGGCCTGCTTGGCACTTTCTGGGGGCTGTTGCTGACCATTGCGTCCATTGCGGATGTGATTGGGGGCATGTCGGTCGGCTCCGGCGATTTGAATGTGCTGTTTGAGCAATTGAAAACCGGACTCGCCAAACCCTTGCAGGGGATGGGCACTGCGTTTTCCGCCTCCATGCTGGGCCTTGCCGGCGCGTTGGTGGTTGGATTTTTGGACTTGACGGCGGGGCAGGCGCAGAACCGTTTTTTCAATGATTTGGAAGAATGGCTGGCCGGGCTGACGCGACTTTCTTCCGGCATTCTGGGTCAGGAAGGCGAAGGCAGCGTGCCCGCCTATGTCCAGGCATTGCTTGAGCAGACCGCGGAGAATCTCGAAACCCTGCAATCCACCATCGCGCGTGGTGAGGATGGGCGTGCCGCCACATCCCAGGCGCTGATGACGTTGACAGAACGCATGACCGTGCTGACCGAACAAATGCGCGCCAATAACACGCTGATGCGCCGTATTGCCGATGCTCAGGATGGGCTGGCGCCGGCCATGACAAGGCTCGCGGAAAGCCAGGCGGATCGGACCGAGACAGAAGCGATGCGCGGGCATTTGCGCAATCTGGAAATCTATATGGCGCGTCTGGTTGAAGAAGCGGGGCAGGGCCGCGCGCAATCCACCAATGACATCCGTAATGAGATCAAGATCCTGACCCGCACCATTGCCGCTATCGCGGAGGAACAGCCGCGGTGATGACCGGAGCATTTTCAAGCCAAGCGGAATCGCTTGGCGACTCGGAAAATGAGACTAGACATTGGGCTAAAGTTGTTTTGCCGCGCCGACTCGCGGCAAAACGACTTTAGTGGGCTGAGCCGACATGGCGGGGTCTTCCGAAAGGCGGCGCGGGCGCGGCGGTAATCTGGATGTCTGGCCAGGCTATGTGGATGCGCTTTCCACCCTGCTGATGGTCATCATCTTCGTGCTGCTGGTGTTTGTGCTGGCGCAGGGCTTTCTTTCCGTGGCGCTCAGTTCACGCGAAAAGGCGATGGATCAGCTCAATCTCCGTGTTGCGGAATTGGCGGAATTGCTGTCGCTGGAAGCCGCACAAGGGGAACAATTGCGCCAGCAATTGGGTCGCCTCAGCGATGATTTGCGCGGCACGGCAGCAGCGCGGGATGCGGCCATGCAATCCCTGGCGTTGCTGCGCGAAGAGCGCGATAGGCTCACCAGCGAACGCGATGGGCTGCGCGGGGAACGCGACAGGCTGGGCGCGCGGCTTTCGGATCTGGAATTGGCAGCGCGCAGTGCCGCAGACCGCGCCGGCGCCATGGAACGGCAAATGGCCGAAGCTTTGGGGCGCGCTGAGCGCACAGGCGGCGATGCCGCGCGGCTACAACGGGATTTGCGCGGCAGTCAGACGGAATTGGCCGCCGCGCAAGCGGCGCTGGAAGCACTAAGGCGCGAAGCCCAGGCGCTGGACCGGCAAGTGCGGGTGGAACGTGAAACCGTCACGCAGCGGCTTTCCGAAATGGCGCGGCTTTCCGAACAGATCAGGGCGCTGACGGCGCTGCGCGATGAATTGGAACGCCGCGCTGCTCAGGAACAACGCGGGCGAGAGCGGGCGGAAGCGGAATCAGGCCAACGCACGCGCTTGGCAGAAAGTGCCGCCGCGCAAGTGGCACTACTGACGCGCCAGACTGAAGCGCTACGCGCGGAATTGGCCAGGCTGTCACGCGCGCTTGATCTGGCAGAAGCGGAGGGGCGGGATCGCAATGCGCAAATCGCGCTGCTGGGCCAGCGCCTGAATGCGGCACTCGCGGCACGGGTTGAGGAATTGCAGCGCTATCGCAGTGATTTCTTCGGCAGGCTCCGCGATGTTTTGGGCGAAAGGCCGGAAGTGCGCATTGTGGGGGACCGCTTTGTCTTCCAGGGTGAGGTGCTTTTTGCCCCGGGCAGTGCGGAATTGTCGGAAGCCGGGCTCAGGCAATTGCGCGATTTAGCAGGGGTGCTTTCCGAGGTGACGCCGCTTATCCCCGCTGATGTTGCCTGGGTGATGCGCGTGGACGGCCATGCGGATCGCACGCCTATTCGCAGTGTGCGCTTTGCCAGCAATTGGGAATTGGCCGCAGCACGCGCCATTGCGGTCGCGCAAATCCTGATCGCGGAAGGCCTGCCCGCCAATCGTGTGGCGGCCACCAGCTTTGGCGATGCGCAGCCGATTGATGCGGGCGATTCGCCGCAAGCGCTGGCGCGCAATCGGCGCATTGAATTACGGCTGACGGATCGTTGAAGGCGCGACGCCTTCGCCCGGCCTTCAGTAAAGATTGGCCTTCATCCGTGCCGGTGCGGCCAGGTCATAGGCCGCCGCATCCACCGCGCCCTTCTTATGGGCGGAGATTAACTGCCCCAGGCTCGGCGCCTCGGCCGGGCGTGCCTGCCCGCCCCATAAGGCTGATCGCATCAGTGATTTTGGGCATTGGATGAAAATTTCGCGGATTTTGATGATCAGTACCGTCGCCGGTTCCTTGCCCTGCGCCACCGACCGCGCGCGCAATTCTGGATCGGTTGAAATCGTGGCCGTGCCATGGAGGCGGAGCGTTTCATTCACGCCGGGGATGAGGAACAGCAGCGATACCCGATTGTCTTCCAGAATATCGCGCAGCCCATCAAGCCGGTTATTGCCCTTGCGATCAGGCAGCATGACGTGGTGGTCATCCAGCGCCTGGACAAAGCCGGGCGCATCGCCGCGCGGCGTGATGTGGTTCCCCCGCGAACCCTGCGTGCCCAGCAGCACAAAGGGGCAGGCGGCGATGAAGGCGCGCGTCGGCGCATCCAGCCTATCGGTGGATTTATTCGCGGCTGTCTCCAGCACCTGATCATACAGGGCTTCGAGCGCGGCTACGGTCGTGATGGCGTGTTGTTCCATGGGGGCACGGTCGCAAGAACCGGCGCCGGGAGCAAGACATGGGCAGTAGCGCCCCTGGGCCGGGTACGCTTAAGCTGCCCTTCCAACCCTTGAAGGAGCCGCCGCCATGATTATTGACCTCCGCATCTATACCTGCCTGCCCAATAAGGTCGCTGACTTTGTCGCGCTTTATGAAAAGGAAGGCTGGGACATCCAGAAAAAGCACCTGGGTCGCTGCTATGGCTGGTTCACGACCATCGAAGGTGAGCTCAATACCATCGTCCATATGTGGGCCTATGATGATCAGGCGGATCGTGAACGCCGCCGCGCCGCCATGGCGGCAGACCCTGCCTGGGCGGCCTATCTGAAGAAGGTCGCTGAAACGGGCGCGCTGGTGCAGATGCAGAATCGTATCGTCAAGCCGACCGCCTTCTTCGAAGCCTTCCAGGCCGCGCAGAAGGGCTGACCCCGATGGCCGGGCCTGCAGTTCCGATCGAGGTTGATCCCGAAACCGGGATCTGGCGCACCGATGGGCTGCCGATGATCTATCTGCCGCGCCACTTTCTGGTGAATATCCAGAAGAGCGTGGAGGAAGCGATCGGCGCTGATCGCTTCCGCGGCATCATGTATGGCTCGGCTGATCTTTCCGCGCTGCAATGGTGCCGCGCGGAAGGCAAGACGCATGGGCTGACACCGGTTGAGACCTTTCGCCATTACCTGAAGCGCCTGTCGCAGCGCGGCTATGGGTTGTTTGACATCACTGGCTTGGATGACGCCGCCGGCACCGCCGCAGTCACGGTGCGCCATTCAGCCTATGCGCTGGCATATGGGCAGGTTGGCCGCCCGGTCTGCTACATGTTCGAAGGCAGTTTTGGCGGTGCCATGCGGTATGTGATGGAACAGGCAGGGCGGGCGGCTGAGCCTACTTGCCGGGAAGTTGCCTGCGCCGCGCATGGTGCCAGCGAATGCCGTTTTGAATTGCGCTGCGATCCGGTGTGACAGACCAAATGCTAGACGATCCGCGCCTCAAACGGCGGCTGTAAATCCGGCGCGTCGAATTCCACCACCCAAAGGTCGGGATCACGCTGCACTTGCCGCGCGACATAGGAATCCGCGGTTTCCTGATCCACCGCGCCAGGGCCGGTGGCGCGCAGCCAAGCTGGCCGGCCCTCGGCATCACGGATTTGGCTGAGCACCTGCACGCCCCCTCGCCCGCGCAGCACGCAGACGATGCCGCCACTATCGGGGTCCCCCTTGCGCAGCACGGCGGCGGCGCGCCCGGCCATATCGGAAAGCCGGATCGCCATGGAAACCCAAATGCCGGCCTTTATCTTCGCGTCCATGAACCTGCTTCTGCCACTTCTTGCCCCTTGCCGGAAGCCGCGCGGCGCGCCATTCAGGCGCCGGTAAAGAGGTACTGATCATGGCCGACCGGAAATTGACCGAAGCGCAACGCGCCTATGAAGCCAAACGCGCTGCCAAGGCAGGCATGAGCCTGGAAAAATGGCTGACGCAGAAGGAAAAGCGCGCCGCCGCCGAAGCCAAGGCCGTGGCTGAGGCCACCAAGCCGCCCGCTGAACCAAAGAAGCCAGGTTTCCTGGGCCGCTTGCTCGAAAAGGCGCAAAAGCCGCTCTGAAAGGGCGCGTGGGGTTGGACAGCACCGCGCCCAGCCCTAAGCTTCCGGCCGGAACGGTATCGAACGCAGGCATGAGCAAGATCATCTGGCGCGCCGGGGATGGCAGCGCGGAACTTCACCCGGCGCTTTCGCCGCTGGCCGCTGCGGCGCGCGTGGCAGAAACCCCCTGCGGCGGTGGCAGCATGGTCTGGCGTGTTTGGGGGGAAGGCACGCCGTTGGTGCTGCTGCATGGCGGTTCCGGTTCCTGGCGGCATTGGGCGCGCAATATTGGCCCGCTCGGCGCCGGGCGCATGGTGATCACGCCCGATTTGCCCGGGCTTGGCGATAGCGCCATGCCGGAAGGTGTCTCAACGCCCGAAGGGGTGGCGGAGATTCTGGCGCGCGGGTTGGATCGCATCCTGCCTGCGGGCAGCCGCTATGATCTGGCGGGGTTTTCCTTTGGTGCGCTCTGTTCCGGGCATCTGGCCGCGCTGGATCAGGATAGGGTCCGCAGCCTGACCATCATTGGCGCCGGTGCGCTTGGCTTTCAGCGCAGCCCAACGCAATTGGTGAAGGTGCGCGCGCTGGCCGGCGATGAACGGGTCGCTTCGCATCGGCATAATCTGGCTGAATTGATGTTCGCCGATGCCAGCAAGATTGATGATGTGGCGCTGGCCATTCAGGAAGCCTCCACACGCGGCGCGCGCTTCAAAAGCCGCGGTTTTGCCAGCACAGATTCGCTGAAACAGGCGCTGATGCGCGGGCGCGGGCAGCTCAATGCCATTTACGGCGAATGGGATGCGATTGTGCGGCCCAATGTGCAATTGCGGCTTGATCTGGTGCATGGGCTGCGCCCCGGTGCGCGCGCGCATGCCATTCCCGGTGCCGGCCATTGGGTGGCTTATGAGGCCGCCCACGAATTCAACGCCACGCTGCTGCGTTTTTTGACAGAACAGCCATGAACCAAGGCGCGGCGGCACCTCGCAATGCGGTGCTGCGCGGTATGGGGCTCATCGCTGTATCGGGCCTGTTGTTCACGCTGCTGAATACCATCATGCGGCAGCTTACGCATGAACTTGACCCCTTCCAGGTGCAATTCCTGCGCTATCTGATGGGGCTTGTGGTGATGCTGCCCTTCATGCTGCGGAGCGGCTTGATGGCCTGGATGCCGCATAATCTGCGCGGGCAGATCTGGCGCGGTTTGGTGCATACGCTTGGCCTAATGCTTTGGTTCATTGCCTTACCGAATGTGGCGATGGCCGATATGACCGCCATGGGCTTCACCGGGCCGATATTCATCATGGCGGGGGCAGTGTTGTTTTTGGGTGAGCCGATGATTCGTGCGCGCTGGATTGCCGCTGGCATTGGCTTCATCGGCGTACTGATTGTGGTGGCACCTGGCCTGCGCGGCGATGGCGGCTATTGGAATCTGGTGATGCTGGCGAGCACACCCTTATTCGCGGCATCTTTCCTGATCACCAAGGCCCTCACGCGCCACGACAAGCCAGAGGTGATTGTGGCGTGGCAATCCATCATGGTGGCGCTGTTTACGCTTCCCTTTGCGCTTGCGGTATGGACCTGGCCAACCACCGAGCAATGGGGCTGGTTTGTGCTAACAGGGATTCTCGGCAGTGTTGGCCATTGGTTCCTGACGGAAGCCTTCCGCATTGCCGATATGTCGGCGATCCAGCCGGTAAAGTTTCTCGATCTGATATGGGCCAGTTTGATGGGGTGGCTGGTCTTCAGCGAAGAACCGGCGTTGACAACCTATGCCGGTGCGCTGGTGATTTTCCTGGCCACCACCTGGATTGCGCGGCGCGAGGCACGGCGAAAATCCTGACTAGCCAAGCAAAAAATCCCGCGCTGCATTGATGCGCGCTGCTAACCAGGCGCTACCACCCTGATCGGGATGAGCACTTCGCATCAAGCGCCGATGCGCGGCACGGATCGCATCCTCATCCGCGCCTTCGGCAAGGCCGAGGATTTCCAAAGCCTCGGCCCGCGTCATCGCCCCGCTGCGCGGTTCCGCTGCCGGTTCCGCGCGCCAATCGGGATGCGCGCGATCGAGCCAGGCTTCCAGAAGTGCGACTGAATCGACATCCGCCACTTGGCATTCCTGCAGCAGCCCCAACAAGTCACTTAGCGTCAGTGTTGCCAGATCACGCCCGGCAAATTGCCCTGACTTCACGCTGCCCGTCATGCGCCCACTATCATGGTGCAGCGTCATGGAAAGAAAGGCGGTTTCAACGCTATTCGCCGCCCCCGTTTGCGGCGCTGACCCGCCGAAGCGCTTATTGGTGCGCCAGCGCTGCGCCCATTGCAGCAGCAGCGGCAGGAAGAAGGCGAGTGAGAATAAGGCCTGTTGTCCCCGCGCCGTGAAAAGCCCAAGCAGCAACAGCACCGCCCCGATAGAAGCCAGCATCACCGCGCCGAATTGCCTGACGCGCGCCACCGGCGCATGCGCGAAGCCGCGCAGCAGCAGGAAAAGCAAGAACAGCGCAATGGCGCCAAGGACAAGCCAGGTCATGCACCGGCTTTCGGTTTGGGGAGCAAGCCGGCCACCTGCCGCGCCGCGGCACTCGGCAATCGTGCCAGCGCACTTTGGCCACCCGCCGCATAAACCGCAATGGCGCGCAGTAGATCGCGCAATTGGGCGATGGCCGCGGAATCAAAGGGCAGATAGGCGCCACCGGAAAGCCGCGCGATTTGCCGAAACACCGCGCCAGCTACGGGGTCAGCGCCTTCGTGGAAAATGAAGGCCGCTGTGCCGCGTAGGCCAAGCTCCCCGGCGGCGTGGCAGAGCGCATCGGCATCTTCTTCCATGGCATCGCCGATGAAGATCAGCGCCCTGATCCTCTCCCGCCTGGTCTCAGCCAGCGCATGATCCAGCACTGCCTGGATTTGGGTCTTGCCGCCCAAACAGGAAACACCAGAAAGCCGCCGCGCGAGGTCCTCAGCATCCTGCAAAAAGGGCGTGGCGCGGAATTCACCAAAGCCGCGATAATAGGCCAAGGAAATCGCCAGCCCACCAATGCCCTGCGCCGCTTGCAGCATTTCCGCTGTCAGCCCGGCTGCGTGATCCCAGGTACGCTCCCGCGAGGCGGTGGCGTCAATGGCAAAGAACAACCGCGCCGCCGTGCTGGGGGCTATCCGCAGCGCTGGCACACGCGCCGCCTGGCCCAGAAAGGCGGTGATAGCGGCGGAGGGCGCGCGGGGGGCTGGCGGTTTACTCATGGGACGGATGTGGTGGCCCGGCCCGTCACGTCAAACCCTGTCAGCCCGCCGCATTGGCCTGGGTGACGGCCAGGGCGGTCAAATTCAGGATGCCGCGGGCGGTCACGCTGGGCACCAGCACATGGATGGGCTTCTTCACGCCGAGCAAAAGCGGGCCGAGTTGCAGACCATCAGTCGCCGCTTTCACCAGGTTGAAGGCGATATTGGCGGCATCAATCCCGGGCATGACCAGCAGATTCGCCGCGCCGGATAACCGGCTATCGGGCACGGCGCGGTCACGAATGGCCGGCACCAGCGCGGCATCGGCATGCATTTCGCCATCCACTTCCAAGCCCGGATCGCGTGCCTGGATCAGTCCCAGGGCGTCACGCATCCGCCGCGCGCTGGGCGCATGGGATGCGCCAAAGGAAGAATGCGATAGCAGCGCCACTTTCGGCTGAATGCCAAAGCCGCGCACCTGTTCGGCCGCCAGCAGCGTCATTTCCGCGATTTGTGCGGCGCTGGGTTCCACGCAGAGATGCGTATCCACAACAAACAGATGTTCGCCATTGCGTGTGATCAGCCCGGAAAGCGCATAGACGCGCCCGACATCATCGCGCTTGCCGATGATATCCAGCACATGGCGCCATTGTTCCATCCAGTCCTGCGTGCCGCCGCAAAGCGCGGCATCCACCAGGCCGGCTTCCAATAAAAGGGAAGCCGCGACCCCCGTGCGCGTGGCCACGCGCTGTTCGGCGGTTTCCAGTGGCACGCCGCGACGGGATACCTTGCGGCGATACAATTCCACAAGCGGGGCAAAGATGTCCCGATCCTGCGAGGGGTCCAGCACCTTGACGCTCTCACCTACCACCATGCGCAGACCCAGTGCTTTGCAACGCGCGGTGATCACCTCGGCGCGGCCAATTAGGAAGGGCTCGGCAATGCCTTCATCCAGCACGGATTGCACGGCGCGGAGCGTGCGTTCATCCTCACCTTCCGCATAGGCGATGCGGCGCGGGCGCTTGCGTGCAGCTTCGAACACCGGGCGCATCAAATTGCCAGACCGGAACACATGGCGTTCCAGGCGGCTGCGATAGGCGCCGAAATCCGTGATGGGGCGCGTGGCAACACCGCTGGCCATCGCCGCACGCGCCACGGCGGGCGCCACTTCCAAGATCAAGCGCGGATCAAAGGGTTTCGGGATGATGTAATCTGCCCCGAAAATTGGCGCCTGCCCGCCATAGGCGGCGGCCACAACTTCAGATGCTTCAACGCGCGCGAGTGCGGCAATGGCATCCGCCGCCGCGACTTTCATTTCTTCATTGATGGTGGTCGCACCCACATCCAGCGCACCACGGAAAATGAAGGGAAAGCAGAGAACATTATTGACCTGATTCGGATAATCCGTCCGCCCGGTCGCCACAATCGCATCCGGGCGCGCGGCGCGCACCGCTTCGGGCAGGATTTCTGGCTCGGGATTCGCCAGCGCCAAGACCAAGGGGTTCGGCGCCAGCAGCTTCAGCCATTCCGGCTTCAGGACGCGCGGTGCGGAAAGCCCCAGGAAGATATCAGCGCCGGGCAGCGCATCTTGCAGGGTGCGCGCATTGGTCTCGATCGCCCATTTGGCCTTGTAGGGGTCAAGATCATCACGCCCCGTATGCACCACGCCGCCAATATCGCAGACGGTCACGTTTTCGCGCTTGAGGCCCATGGCCACCAGCAGATCAAGGCAAGCCAAAGCTGCCGCGCCACCGCCGGTATTGACCAGGCGCACATCTTCCAGCCGCTTGCCTTGCAGCAGAAGCGCATTGCGCACCGCAGCCGCGACAATAATCGCCGTGCCATGCTGATCATCATGAAAAACCGGAATGCGCATGCGTTCGCGCAAGCGGCGTTCCACTTCAAAGCATTCGGGTGCCTTGATGTCTTCCAGATTGATCGCGCCGAAGGAAGGCTCCAGCGCGGCGATCACCTCGATCAGCTTGTCGGGGTCTTTTTCGTCAATTTCGATGTCAATCGAATCAATGCCGGCGAATTTCTGGAATAGAACCGCCTTGCCTTCCATCACGGGTTTGGACGCCAGCGCACCGATGGCGCCAAGCCCCAGCACTGCCGTGCCATTGGTAATCACCGCCACCAAATTGCCGCGCGCCGTGTAGTCAAAGGCAGCGCGCGGGTCGGCGGCTATCGCCTCGCACGCGGCGGCCACACCGGGGGAATAGGCCAGGCCAAGGTCGCGCTGGGTTTCCATCCGCTTGGTTGGCGTGATGGAAAGCTTCCCGGGGCGGGGTAGCCGGTGGTAATCCAGCGCGGCTTTGCGGAAATCATCATCCATGAGGGCAACCTTACCCGGCAACACCCGAAAGGGTGAAATATGGTGCGGCCAAGAAGATTCGAACTTCCACGGGGTTTCCCCCACCAGCACCTCAAGCTGGCGCGTCTACCATTCCGCCATGGCCGCAAACCAGGTAGAAGGCGGGCCTATTAGCCCATGAACGCGCCCCTATCAACGCC
>CAIYMY010000220.1 GCA_903927465.1 uncultured Rhodospirillales bacterium
TCGGTTTCCTTGCGGCGGCGATTTTCACGCCAGAGCCGTTCATAGGGGCAGTTATGGAAGTAGTAGAATTCCAGATGCTTGAATTCACCACGCGCGGCAGAAAACAATTCCTGGCAGATGCGGATATGGTCATCCATGGAACCGCCAATATCCATCAGCAGCAGCACCTTCACCGCATTGCGGCGTTCCGGCACCATATGCAGATCAAGCGACCCACCATTGCGCGCCGTGGCGCCAATGGTGCCCGGCATATCCAATTCCGTCGCGGCACCCGTGCGCGCGAAGCGACGCAGCCGACGCAAAGCGACCTTCATGTTGCGGGATGAAAGCGCCTCATCCTCATCCAAATCCTTATAGACGCGCTTATCCCAGACCTTGGCGGCGCGGCGATTGCGGCTTTCTTCCTGGCCAATCCGCACGCCTTCCGGATTATAGCCATAGGCACCGAAGGGCGATGTGCCGGCAGTGCCGATCCATTTCGAACCACCCTGATGTCGGCCCTTTTGTTCTGCCAAGCGCTGGCGCAGCGTTTCCATCAACTTGTCGAATCCGCCAAGGGCTTCGATCTGGGCGCGTTCTTCCTCGGTCAGGAGTTTTTCCGCCATTTTGCGCAGCCATTCGGCGGGGATTTCGACGGAGGTTTCCGCGGTACTGGGCGGCGATTCCAACCCCTTGAAGATTTCACCAAAAACGCGGTCGAACCGGTCAAGGTGGCGTTCATCCTTCACCAGCGCGGCACGCGACAAATGATAGAAATCCTCCACATCAAAACCCGCCACACCGGCCTTCAGCGCGCGCAGAAGCGCCAAGTATTCCGTGATGGAGGCCGGCACACCGGCAGCGCGCAGCGCGATGATGAAGGGGGCGAACATCCGGGCTGCCTATGCGCGCAATCGCCGCATCAGACCTTCCGCCGCGTCAGGAAGGCCAGGCGTTCGAACAAATGCACATCCTGTTCGTTCTTGAGCAAGGCGCCGTAAAGCGGCGGGATGGCGGTTTTATTATCCTGGCTGCGCAGCGCTTCGGGCGGCATGTCTTCAATGGTCAGCAGCTTTAGCCAATCCAGCAATTCGGATGTGGCTGGCTTTTTCTTCAATTCATTTACATTGCGCACATCGAAAAACACCGTCAGTGCCTCACGCAGCAAATCCTGGCGGATATTCGGGAAATGCGTCTGCACGATTTTTTCCATCGTCTCCCTATCCGGGAAGCGGATGTAATGGAAGAAGCAGCGGCGCAGAAACGCGTCCGGCAATTCCTTTTCGTTGTTGGAAGTGATGATCACCACCGGCCGATGCCGCGCCTTGATGCTGCGACGCAGCTCATAGACATAGAATTCCATCCGATCGATCTCAAGCAGCAGGTCGTTCGGGAATTCGATATCGGCCTTGTCTATTTCATCAATCAGCAGCACCACAGGATGGTCGGCTTCAAAGGCTTCCCACAGCTTGCCGCGCACAATGTAATTGGCAATGTCATGCACGCGCGGATCGCCAAGCTGGCCATCGCGCAGCCGGCTGACCGCATCATATTCATACAGGCCCTGCTGCGCCTTGGTGGTGGATTTGATGTGCCATTCAATCAGCGGATAGCCGAGCGCCTTGGCGATTTCCTGCGCCAACACCGTCTTGCCAGTGCCTGGCTCACCCTTGATCAGCAGCGGGCGTTCCAACGCCACCGCGGCATTTACCGCAACCTCCAGCTCTCGGGTTGCGACGTATCTTTCAGTGCCTTTGAACTGCGCCACGCTCTGCTCCGTCTTTCTGGCCTTATGGTCGGGCGAGCGACCCTTGCGCGCAAGCCCCCGAATCACTCGGCGGGTGTCAGGCGCAAAACGGCGCCCTCCGCACGCGGGGCGCCAGGGGGCGCAACCCGCACATCGGCTGCCACCAGCGCGCCTTCTGCATCCATGATGGCAAGGCGATAAAAGCCCGGGCCGGGCGGCAGCCAGCCCAATTCGCGCCGCGCCGCATCCCGGGCGATGGGCGCCCCATCCACCAGAAAGGTCAGTGGCCGCCGCCCACCGGCAACGCGCAGCACCACCGGCCCCGCGCCTTCGGCCAAAACTGCGCCGGGCGGGGGGAAAAGCAGCCTCAGCGGGTCGCTTCCCAGTGCGGCGGGCGCCGCATCGGCGCGGATGGTGGCGCGTTCCAGCGGCGCTTCCGGCAGCAAGGCGAATAGCTTGGCGAGCACCGGCAAGGCAGCGTCCCGCCCCGTGAGGCCCGGGATCGGCGTGCCATCCGGCCGCCCCACCCACACCCCGGCCACATGCCGGCCATCAAAGCCAAAGGCCCAGGCATCCCGCCCACCCCAGGAGGTTCCGGTTTTCCAAGCCACCCCGCGCGGCCCGCCGCCTGGGAAATCCTGCACCAATACCCCCGCCACCGCCGCCGCCGCGCGCGCTTCCAACACCGGCGCGCCGGCGCCTTGCCCGGGCGTGAAGCGCAGCCCACCCGCGCGCCCGCCATCACCCAGCAGCGCATAAAGCCCGACCATATCGCGGAGCGTCGTCCCCGCGCCCCCAAGCGCCAGCGGCAGGGACGCATCCACCCCACGCGGCAGTACCGGCGCTGCCCCCGCTGACCGCAGCGATGCCGCAAACCGCGCTGGCCCCACCCCATCCAGCAAAGCGACCGCGGGCAGGTTGAGCGAAAGCCGCAAAGCCTCTGCCGCCGTGATGCGGCCCGTAAAACCGCGATCGAAATTCTCCGGCGCATAGGCGCCAAAGCGGCGCGGCAGATCGGAAAGCAGGGTATCGGGCCGCACAAGCCCCTGTTCAAACGCCATGGCATAGAGAAAGGGCTTGAGCGCAGAACCAGGCGAACGGGTCGCACGAGTCAGATCCAAAGCGCCGGCGCGGTTCTCGGCGCCAAAGGCCCCACCCACCAAGGCGCGGGTTTCGCGCGTGCGGAGATCAGTAATGATCAGCGCAACGCTTGCCCGATCCGGCAACCGCAGCAGCGCCTCAGCGGCCAGTCTTTCGCTGGCACGTTGCAGCCCGGCATCCAGGCTGCTGCGGATGGGCGATTCGCCCTGGCGCGCCAATTCTCGCGCCAGGTGCGGCGCCAGGCCCGGCATGGGCAGCCGCGCGCTTGGCAGGGGCGCCGCCAGCGCCAAAGCCTGATCTTCTGGGGATAGAATGGCCGCACCGCGCCGGCGCAGCACATCATCCCGCGCGGCGCGCGCCGCTTCCGCGTGCCGATCAGGGCTGAGCGCTGCCGGGCGGCGCGCCAGCGCGATCAGCAGCGCCGCTTCCGCCGCATCAAGCCGTTGCGCGGGGCGGCCAAACCAGGCCAGCGAACCAGCGCGCATCCCTTCAATATTGCCGCCCTGCGGGGCAAGCGTCAGCCAAATACCCAGGATTTCCCGCTTGCTGAAACGCGCTTCCAATTGAAAGGCGCGGAAGATTTCAATCGCCTTGGCACGCAGCCCGCGCGGGCGCGGTTCCAACAGCCGCGCCGCCTGCATGGTAAGCGTCGAACCGCCAGAAACCACTCGCCCCGCGCGCAACCATTGCCCCGCCGCGCGCCCAAGGGCCAGGGGATCAACGCCGGGGTGTTGGTAGAAGCGCCGATCCTCCGCCGCGATCAGCAGATCAAGCAAAATGGGGGAGACATCTTCGGGCCTGGTCGCCAGCCGCCAAAACCCGCCTGGCGCGGGCAGGACAGAAAGGACGCGCCCGTCACGATCCTGCACCTCCACGCCCACGGCATGCAGGCGCGTGAGGTTTGGCGGGAAAAGCCGATCCAGCGCGAAGGGCGCGAGCATAAGCGCGCCAAGGCATGCGGCGAGCATCCATAGCCGCCGCTTGCGCAGCATGGTGCGCGGCAGCTTCAAAGGCGGTCCCTGTCCTGATGCATCAAGCGCATGTCATTCGGGGTTGCGGGATCATGTCAAGCAAAAGCTGGCGCGTGCCCCTGGGCGGCTTCCTGAATTCCGATAAGCTTCGCCAAAGCGCGCGCTATTGACGGGCGCGTGATGAAGGGGGCGGCCATGGCGATCAGCATTGGCATTGTGGGCTTGGGGCAAATCGCACGTAAGCGGCATGTGCCGGCGATTGCGGCCAATGCCAGCTTCGCCTTGGCAGGGCTCGCGGACCTTGGCGGCGGGGAAACCATAGCGGGTTTGCCCATCTACACGGACCATCAGGCGATGTTCGCGGCTTGCGCGCTGGATGCGGTCGCTATCTGCACGCCACCAGCGGTGCGCTTTGCCATTGCGCGCGATGCGCTGCTCGCGGGCAAGCATGTCCTTTTGGAAAAGCCGCCCGCCGCCACAATGGGCGAGGCAGAGGCGCTGGTAGAATTGGCAGCGCGCTCTGGGCGCGTTCTCTATGCGTCCTGGCATTCGCAATGCAATCGCGCGGTAGAGGCTGCGCGGGTTTTTCTCGCGGATAAGCATTTGGCCCGGCTGCGCGTGGATTGGCATGAGGATTTTCGCGTCTACCACCCCGACCAGGATTGGATTTGGCAGGTTGATGGGCTTGGCGTTTTCGACATGGCGATCAATGCGCTGTCGGTGATCAGCCGGATCTTCGCGGCGCCACCTTTCGTGCAGAGCGCGGAGTTGCATATCGCCACCAACCACGCCGCACCTCTGGCCGCCACGATCCGCTTTGGCGCCTTGGACAGTACCGGCCCGCTGGAACTGCACGCGAATTGGGGCCATGTCGGTCCGGATCAACGAGAACTGCACATGACCACGCGCTGCGGCCATGAAGTGGCATTGCTCGATAGCGGTGGGATCTTGGTGATTGACGGCAAGGTGATGTTGCAGGAAGCGCGGGAGGAATACCCGATGCTCTACGCCCGCTTCGCCGAATTGGTGCTGAGCGGCGAGAGCGAGGCCGACCTGACGCCGCTGCAAATGACGCTGGATGCGCTGGCGCTGGGCAAGCGCGTCGCACTGCCCCGCTTCGAAGGTTAGGACTGGCCTGCCTGGGCTGAA